>JACMRO010000225.1 GCA_014376425.1 Rubritepida sp. | reverse complement strand
TCAACACGCCGCTGATCGGCATGGCGCAGGACCGGCTGGCGAGTTTCGAGCCGGCCTATGCCGACGAGCTGGCGGTGCTGATGCGCCACGGCTTCGCACATATGCAGGAAGAGCGCGGGTCGAGCGTCTGGCTGCGCCTCTCCACCCGCACCCTGGACCAGCCAGCGCGGGTGCTGGACGAGGCCGCGACCATCGCCGGGGGCTACTGGCTGCACCCGCCCAGCCCCGGCGCGCGCATCGCCATCGCCTACCAGGGCCCCGTGGCGCCCGAGGCCCTGGCCGCCTTCGAGACCCTGCGCGAGGAGGAGCCGGGTGCCGGGCTGCTGGCCATCACCAGCCCTGACCGGCTGCACCAGGGCTGGCTTGAAGCGCGCCGCGCCGGCCGCCTTGGCCCGGCCACGCCCAGCCATATCGAGACGTTGCTGGCGCCCCTGGCACGTGACGCAGGCATCGTCACCGTGCTGGACGGCCACCCGGCCTCGCTAAGCTGGCTCGGCGCCGTGCGCGGCCAGCGCATCGCGGCGCTCGGCGTCGACCATTTCGGCCAGTCTGGCGACCTCCCGGCCCTTTACGCCGAATACGGGCTGGACACCGACGCCATCCTCGATGCCTGCGCGCAGGTTCTGATCGGTTGATCGTCGGCCCCGTCGGCCGCGTCCTGGCGCGCACCACCGCGCCGCTGGCGCTGGCGTTGCTGGTGATGTTCGGCCTGCAGCTGGCTGAGGCGTGGCTGATCGGCCGGCTGGGCGGGTATGCGCTGGCCGCGCTCGGCTTCGTGCTGCCGGTGGTGATGACTTCGATGAGCTTTGGCATCGGTCTGGGCGCGGGCGCCTCGGCCGTGGTGGCGCGCGCCATCGGGGCAGGGGGGCACGACGACGCGGCGCGCCTGTCCCGCCACGTGCTGGTGCTGGCAGGGGGCCTGGGGCTGCTGGTGAGCGTGCCCGGCTGGCTGGCCGCGCCCTGGCTGCTGGACGGGCTGGGCGCGAGCGGCGAGGCGCGCGACCTGGCGCTGGCCTATCTGCGCCTGTGGCTGCCCGGCCTGGTGCCGTTGCTGGTGGGCATGGCGGCGTTGAGCCTGCTGCGCGCCGCCGGCGACACTGCCTTCCAGGGCGCTGCCCTGGCCGGTGCGGGCGCGTTGAGCTTCGCACTCGACTTTCCGCTGGGCCTGTACTGGCTGGGCTTTCCCGGCTTCGCGCTGGCCGCGTCGCTGGGCTGGAGCGTCATGCTGGTCGCCGCGCTGTGGCGGCTGCGGTCGCTGGGGCTGCTGGGCGCCACGGGCGGCGGTTTCCTGGCCGCGGCCCGGCGGGTGCTGCGCATCGGCGTGCCGGCTGCGGCCGCCAATGCCATCATCCCGCTCGCCGCCGGGATCTACACCGCCATGCTGGCGGCGCAGGGGGACGAAACAGGGCCGGCCGCGGTGGCCGGTTTCGCCCTGGGCAGCCGGACCGAGGCGCTGGCGATGACCGCGTTCTTTGCCTTGTCGGCCATCGCCAACCCCTTCGCGGCGCAGAATGCCGGCGCCGGGCGAATGGACCGGGTAGCGGAGGGAGTGCGGCTGTCGCTGATCTTCTGCGCCGTGGCCGGGCTGGCGCTGGCGGTGCCGCTGTGGTTTGCCGCGGACTGGATCGCGGCGCGTTTCACGGATGACCCGGCTGTTACGGCTTCGGCGGCGTTGTATCTGCGCATCATGCCCTTCGGCTTCGGCGCGGTGGGCGTCATCGCCGTGGTAAGCGCGGCGCTGAATGGGTTGGAGCGGCCACTGGCCGCCGTCGCCGTGTCGCTGGCGCGTACCTTCGCGATCGGCGTGCCGCTGGCGTGGTTGGGCGGGCGGCTGGGTGGCGAAGCGGGGCTGCTGGGCGGCATCCTGGCCGCGAATATCATCGTCGGCGTGGGTGCGGCCCTGTTCTTGCTGCGGGCGGCGGATCAGTCATCCTTTCCTGCGGGCGCGGTAAAAGCGGCGTAGCCCCGGCCGAAGGGCGGTCACACGACGTGGACGTAGCGCACTGCCTCGGGCCCCGCGGCACTTTGGTCGAAGCCGGTGGCGGCGGCGACCACGTTGCGGTCCGCCTCGGTCATCCGGGCCTGCTCGCGCAGGTGCTCGGTCCAGCTCTCGATCGACCACAGCTCCACATAGCGCTCGGGGTGCGCGACATCCTCATACAGCCGCCAGGTGGCCGCGCCGGCGCGCAGCCGGACCCGGCGCACTTCCTCCATGTGGGTCATGAAGGCGGCGCGTTGTTCGGGGGCCACATGGTAGCGCACCGCCTCCAGGATGCGGCCGGAATCGGCGCTCAGTAGAGGGCGCAGCTCGGCCGAGGCGGGCTCAGGCCGGACCGCCTCGGCCGCCGCGGCGCCGCCATACGCGGCTTCGCCGTCCAGGCCGCGGCCGCGCACCAGCCAGCCCGCCACCGCACCGGCGGCTGCGAACAGCGCCAGGGCCCCCGCGCTGCCGACATGCCCGCCGATCCAGCCCGCGCCGGCAGAGCCCAGTGTCATCGCGCCGAAGAAGCTCATCTGATAGATGCCCAGCGCCCGGGCGCGTACCCAGTTGGGTGCCGCCAGCGACGCCGCCGCCTGCAAGGTGCTGGCCGCCCCGAGCCAGGCCATGCCGTAGAGGAAGATGCCGATGGCGGCGAAGGGCCAGCCCAGCGCCGGCGACACCGCGATGATCGCCATCGCCGCACAGGAGAGCAGCGACGCGCTCCAGACGATCTGGCTGCGGTTCATCCGGCCGCGCAGGCTGGGCATCAGGAAGCCCGCGGTCACCGCGCCCACGCCCATCGCACCCAGCATCAGCCCAAAGGCCTCCGGCCCCAGCGCCAGGTCGTGGCGGACCAGCAGCGGCAACAGCCCCCAGACCGCGGCGCCGAACAGGAAGAAGATGCAGGCGCGCAGGATTGCCGACTGCATCGCCGGCGTCGCGGCCACGAAGCGCAGCCCGGCGCGCATGGCGGAGAGGAAATGCTCGGGTGGCAGGGCACGCGCCGGCGCCTCGCGCTTCCACAGCAGGAGCGCCACCGCCAGCGAAAGAATGCACACCGCGTTGAAGGCGAAGGCCGTCGCCGTGCCGAAGCCCGCGATGATCAGGCCGCCCACCGCCGGCCCGAGGGCGCGGGCGATGTTGAAGCCGATGCCGTTGGGCGCGATGGCGCCCACGAAATCCTCGCGCGGGACCAGTTCGGGCGTCGTCGCCGCCCAGCCGGGGAAGCTCATCGCCAGCCCAGCACCCAGCGCGAAGGTAAAGGCCAGCAATCCCCAGGGGCCCAGCGCGCCGCTCAGGTCCAGCACGCACAGGCCCAGCGCCACGGCCGCCAGCCATCCTTGGGTCAACAGCAGGAAGGCGCGGCGGTCCATGATGTCGGCCAGCGCGCCGGCCGGCACCGCGAGCAGAAAGACCGGCAGCATCGACGCCGCCTGCACCAGCGAAACCATCATGGGCGAAGGATCGAGCGTGGTCATCAGCCAGCCCGCGCCGGTGTTCTGTACCCACAGGCCGATGTTGGAGGCGAGGTTGGCGATCCACAGCATGCGGAAGGCGGGGTGGCGGAGCGGCGCGAAGGCCCTGGGCGTCGGCATGAAGCCCGAATGGGCCGCGGCGGCGCGGGTTGCAACCCAAATCAAGAGACCCGGAAATGAAAACGGCCGGACCCGAAGGCCCGGCCGTCGACGTTTGCTCGCAACGCAGTCAGTTCGCGCGGGGGCCGGCCACTTCGGCCCGCTGATCGGCTGCGGGGCCCAACCTGGGCGGCAACGCCGTACCCGGCGCCGGTAGCAGTTCCGGATAGTCCTGGATCATAAGCGCGCCGTTAACCGGCCGATTCTGGCCCTGGTGGCAGGTGGTGCAGTTTGTCTTCAGCGTGTCGCCCAGCGGCCCGAGCCGATGCGGCGGGAAGCGGTCGCGCAGCGACTCGATGTAGGTGTTGTTGATGTCCCGCACCATCCGGATGCCGTACCAGGCATTGAGGCGTTGCGGCGGGCTCTGCTCCCAATCCGCCCAATTGCGGCTGTTGTGGCAAAAGCTGCAGTTGACGCCCAGCGAGCTGGACATGTGGATCATCAGCGAAAAGGTCCACTCGGTCTGCTGGATCGACGTTCGGCTTTCGGGCCGCGGGTGCTGGTTGGTCCCTGCCACGCGGATCTCATTGTCGCCCCACAACATGGAGGTCATCGCATCCGTCGGTAACGAGGCGTAGCCGGCCAGCGGCGCGGGGCGGTTCTGCTCACCCGGGCGGGTGAGGAAGTTGGCGCCCTGCGCGACCGGCATCTCGGACCAGACGTTCAGCGGCACGGCGTTGCCGCGGTGGCAGGTCCAGCAGGTGACGCCGGCATTCTGCGTGTGGGCCGTCCACTCGCTGTTGAGCGCCATCGTCATCTGGATCATGCGCCGCGCGACGTGCTTCTGGTACATGTCCTCGGCGGCGAAGTTGCCAGGGACGTGGCAGCCGTTGCAGCCCAGGTTCTCGCCCTCGCCCGGATACAGCCAGGTCGTCATCACGTTCATGATGCGGCCGAACTGCTCGACGCTGAGATGGCCCAGCACGGGGACGTTCTCGTAGATCTCGCGTGCCCGTTCGCCTGTCGCATCGGCGGGCTCGGGCGCCTCGGGCGGCTGGTTGGCCGCCGTCAGCAGAGCCTGGGTGCGCGGGTTGAGCACGGTGGCGGCCCCGGTGCCGCGAAAGTTGGTCTGCACCGACTGCACCGGCAGCCGCTCGAAGGTGAAGAGCAGCGCCAGGCCGATCACCCCGATCACACCGCCCAGCGAGAGCATCGTGATGTTGGTCGTGTTGAACCTCATCGTACGGCTCCTGTGTTCGGCGCCGTCACGGGCGGCAGGGTGGGGGTCAGCAGCGGGTCGAGCGTGCCGTAGGTCGGGTAGCTGGCCACGAAGCCGCGATCCATCGCCCACAGGTACCAGTTGTCGACCAGCGTGCCGGTGACCAGGATGCCGATGCCGCCGGTGATCGGCACCAGCACGGCGAACCACCAGCCCCAGCGATGGATGCTCTCATAGGTGGCGTTGAAGCCCATGGTCCAGCGCCAGAACAGGGCGGCGCGCTCGGCCGCGGTGCCGCGGTCGACCGTCTGCTCCACCTCACGCTCGCCGCCGAAGCGGCCGACCGCCAGGATGGTCGCGCCATGCATGGCGAAGAGCAGCACCGAGCCGTAAAGGAAGACGATGCTGAGCGCGTGGAACGGGTTGTAGAAGAGGTTGCCGTAGCGGATGGAGAATGCCGCGGTCCAGTCGAGGTGCGGGAAGATGCCGAAAGGCACCGCCTCGCTCCAGGACCCCATGAAGATCGGGCGGATGAAGCCCAGCACGAGGTAGAGCCACACGACGGCGGCGAAGGCCCAGAAGGTGTGGCTGCCCAGGCCCAGCTGGTCCGCCCGGCGATAGGTTCGGTACAGCCACAGGAAGATGGACAGGGTGAGGAAGAAGCCCGCCATCAGCCACCAGCCGCCCTCGTGCAGCGGCATGAACAGGCGCAGGCCGTGCTGCGGCAGCGGCGGCTCGAGCGCCAGCCAGAAGAAGTTTCGGATGAACAGCACCGGGTTCCAGTTCACCGAGGCGAGCATGTTCAGGCCCATGATCTCGATGGCGATGAAGCCGAAGAGCAGCGACAGCACGCCGGCGGTGCCGAGGTAGATCGGCCCCAGCTGCGCGTCGCCCAGCTTGCCCAGCAGGTGGCTGAAGGTGGCGCTGCCGGTGACGCGGTCCTCATTGGACGGGTCGAGCGCGATGCCCTTGTAGAGAGGCCCGCGGACCTCCATCCGGGTGAAGAGATATTGATATTCGGCCATTGTTTTGCCCCCTTCCTACATGTGCGCCCAGAACGGCAGCTTCAGCCACCAGGTCCACCACTCGGGCCAGCCGCGGGTCCAGAACGGGCCGCTGATGACGATGCAGATGGCCGACCAGATACCGGCGCCCAGCGCCAGGAACAGGCCGAGACGGTGGATGCCCAGCGTGCCGATCGAATAGCCGATGAAGTCGCGGTAGAAGCTGTTCTCGTGCTCGGCGCCCTTCACGTCACGTCCCTTTCCGGGGTTGATCGCGGCCAGCACCAGCGAGGCATGCAGCGACAGCGCCAGGGTGGTGGTGAAGAACAGCGTCACCGCGATCATGTGCGCGGGATTGTAGTGGAAGTGCAGGTACTGGTACCCGACGTTCGATACCCAATCGAGGTGGCTGAAGATGCCGTAGGGGAAGCCATGGCCCCAGGCGCCCATCAGCAGTGGGCGGATGATGTTGAGCGAGAAGAAGGCAAAGACCGCGACGCCGTAGGCGACCGGGATGTGCATCCCCATGCCGAGCTTGCGCGCGATCTCGGCCTGGCGCAGCGCCCAGCTGCCAAAGGCGCCGAGTGCGCAAATGGTGATGACCTGCCAGTAGCCGCCCAGTGCCATGGGCGCGAGCCGCAGGCCGTAATCCAGGTCGGGCGGGGCGATGTTGATCCGCCAGGGGTTGAACGTGTCACCCCCCGCAGCGGCGACGAGGATCAGCAGCGTACCGACAACGCTGAAGAAGATCGTGGCCACGCCGAAGATGCCGACATAGAACGGGCCCACCCAGAAATCGAACAGGTTGCCGCCAAAGAGGGTGCCTCCGCGGACCCGGTACTTCTTCTCGAAATTGAGGATAGCCATGGGCCCGAGCCCCCCTTCTGCATTGACGGTGCCGACGGTGGCGCGGGTGCCTCCGTCGAATGGCGCGGACCTCGGGTCGGTGGCACGGCGCTGCCCGCCACCGACCTCGAGCCGCGTTCAACGGCGCGGGAGCGCCGTGTTGGCCGTGGTCGTCGTCGCCGCGCACCAACCCAGGTGATCGCAGTAGCGGGGCGAGGAAAGCACCGCGAAATGGATGACCAGAGCCACGGTCATCACACCCACCGCGCCGGCCACGCCGACACGAAGCGGGTTCACCACCATCCACATTTTATGCATCGTTCAGATCCTTCTGTGTTCGGTGCTTACTGGAACATGCGCCAATCGGCCGGAGCCGCCTGGTTGCCATAAACGAGCGGGCGCCAGAGCCACACGAGAACATGCGCACCCATCGAGGCGAAGACGGCGAAGACCCAACCCTGGACAACCAGGCGATGGATTTCGCGGGCTTCGTTCTCGGTGATTCCACTAGCCATATTCAAACCTCCGAGCTGGCCTTGCGGCCATTGCAGCGCCCATCCCGCGCTGCTGGGACTGCCAGGACGAATTTCGCCTTGGGAGTGGTGTGGAGGCGGCTCATCGAGCCGTCTCAAGATGCAGCGCCGCTTGCGCGCGCTCATGGGTGACGTGGGTTTCGCCAGCTTCGCGCGCGGCGGCCTCGACCTGCTCTCGCAGGCGCTTGGCGGCGGAGATGCGGAGCAGGAAGGGCTGGCCCTCGACCCTGCTGTCGAGCAGAGCCAGCGCCTCATCATCCCAGCGATAGGGCATTGGCACCGGCGTCGCCGCGATGCTGTCCATCTGCGTGCTCAGCGGCAGGATGTGGAACAGCGCGTCGAACAGCGCGTTGCAGTATTCCTGGATAAGGTAGGTCGCACCCGCATAGCCCATGAATGGCGTGCCGGTGTGCCGGCGGATGATGGCGCCAGGAAAGGAACACTGGATAAAGGCGCAGCGCGCGTTGGTCTCGGCCGCGTACATGCGCTCGTTGAAGCTGCCGTAGAGGACCAGCGGCGCCTTCGTGCGGATGAGTTCGCGCACCGCCTGGTTGTCGGGCTTCACGCCCGGCTCGCGGCTGATCGCGAAGTTGACGGGGATGCCCATCTCCTCGCCGAAGAAGCGCGCCATCCCGAGCGCGTAGGTGCCGGTGGCGACGGTGCCGACCGACGCGCTGCCGTAGAAATCCTGGGTGACGGAGCGCCACAGATCCCACATCGGCTTGAGCGTGGTGTGCTTTTCCTTCGCGATGAACGGCTCGGGGTCCAGCCCCGTCAGCTCGCCCAGCTTGCGCAGGAAATTGGTGGTGGCGAACATGCCGATGGGCGCGCGCAGCCAGGGCCGGTCCAGCGCCTCGCACAGCAGCTGGCCGAACTCGCGGTACATGCAGATGTTCACGTCGGCGTTCGGCAGCCTGATCACGTCCTCAACGTGGCTGCCGAGCGGGAAGGTGAGGTTGATCTCGCAGCCGATGCCCTCGACCAGGCGGCGGATTTCCGCCACGTCCGACGGCATGTTGAAGGTGCCATAGATCGGCCCGATGATGTTTACGCGCGGGGTTTCCCCCTCTTTCCGGACGCGCGGCTTCACCTTGCCGCGCTTGGCGCCGAATTCGCTCCACAGCCAGTTGATGGCGCGGTCTGCGCACTGCCACTGGTCCTCGTCGATGGTGCGCGGGATGAAGCGCTGCAGGTTGCTACCCTCGGGCGTCACGCCGCCGCCGATCATCTCGGCGATCGAGCCGGTGACGACGACCGCGGGCAGATCCGGATCCTGGGTGGCGGCGGCGCGGCGCAGCAAGCTTTCGGTGCCGGTCTGGCTCAGCGCGTCCTCATCGATGCCGGTGACGACGACGGGGAGCTCGTGCGGCGGTAGCGCGTCGGTGTAGTGCAGCACGGAGGTAACGGGCAGGTTCTCGCAACCGACCGGGCCGTCGATGACCACGCGCAGGCCCCGGATGGCCGAGAACGCGTAGACGGCACCCCAGTAGCCGCCGGCGCGGTCATGATCGATGACGAGGCTCATGTGCCGACAGCCTCTTCGGCCTTCACCTTGGCGAGACGAAGCTTGCGGTTGCGCTCGCGGAAGCCGGCTGGTTCCTGTGGCACGCCATTGAAGCCGTAGCCGGCGCGGTCGGGCGTGCCGACGCCGTCGAAGAAGCTGACCATGCGGGAAAAGCGTTCTGCAGAGCGTGTCTGGTTGGCCACGATGGCGGCGAGCGAGCCGGCGCCGGCGGGGCCAAACAATGGCCGGGCGGAGATCATGTTGGTGAAGTAGAGCGCGGGAATACCCCGCTCCTTCGCCTTCTGCACCAGCGGTGTGGTGCCGATGGCCAGGTCCGGGCGGACCTCCAGCATCGCCTGCACATCCTGCTCCAGGCTGGCGCGGTATTGGACGTGCACGCCGCGCGCGTGCAGCCATTCGCGGTCGGGGTCCGACCATTCGGTGCGCGGGCAGGCGGTGCCGACATAGGGCACTTCGGCGCCGGCCTCGATCAGCAGACGGGCGACCAGCAGTTCCGAGCCTTCATAGCCGGAGACGGTGATGCGCGCGTTGATTGGGTTGGCGGCAAGGACGGCGCGAATGGCGGGCAGGGCGCGGTCCAGCGCCGGGCCGGCATCGACGCCGGCGGCGCGGCCGATGGCTTCGAGCCAGGCGGCGGTGCCGCCCACCCCCACCGGTCCGCTGCCGACGACGGGGCGGCCGGCATTACGGAATTCGCGGATGGACGCGGTGTAGAAGGGGTGCACGGCGGCCGCTGCCACGCAGTCAAGCGCGGCGTAGAGGTCGCGCCATTCGCGCGCCGGGGTTTGCGGCGCGATGCCCAGGCCCATGGGCGAAAGCAGCGCCGCCACACCCGGCGGATCGGCCGGGAACAGCTCGCCGATCAGCGCCACAGTACGCTCATTCTCGACCAGGTTGCGCGGGCGGGCGACGGGGCCGGCCTCGGCCTCCAGCCGCGCGGCCTTGAGCATGGCGCCGGCCAGCACGTCCTTGGCTTCGGCATGGGTTGGCACGCCGAAGCCCGGCACGTCGATGCCGATGATTCGAACGCCGTCGATCTGCTTCGGCAGCCGGTCCAGCGGCACGCCGGAGGCCGTCGGCACGCACAGGTTGATCACCACCACCGCGTCGTATTCGGCCGGTTTGGCCTGCAGGTGCACCGCCTCGATGATGTCCTCGTAGAGCTTGCCTGTAACCAACGTCTCCGAATTGAACGGGACGTAGCCGACTGAGCGCCTGGCACCATAGAAGTGGCTGGTGAAGGTGAGGCCATACACGCAGCAGGCGCTGCCTGAGAGAATGGTCGCCACCCGGCGCATCCGCAGCCCGACGCGCAGCGACCCGAAGGCCGGACACATGCTTTGCGGTTGGTCGTGCGGCCCTTTCGGATAGTCCCGCGCCAAAGCGTCGAGCACCGCCGACTTGCCGGCCGCGCGGGCAGCCTCGGCCAGGGTGTCGGCGCTGGAACAGGCGGTGGTTTCGGGTAGACCGTCCATGCTGATCAGGAGCCCTCGTAGACGACTTCGAGGGAGGGCTTCGTCAGCAGTGTGGTGGCGCACATATCTTCCATCGTGGCCGGCACCAGCGTCACGCCGCGGCCCACCGCCTCACCCTTGAACAGGCCCAGCAGATCGTCGTGGCTGAGCGGGTTGGGTCGCACCGGCGGGGCTTGCGCCACCTGCAGACCGAGTTCCGCGAATAGCGGCCCCCACACGCTGTCGGGCGTGCCGATGATCTCGTAATTGGCGGATTTCTTGCGGATGTCGTCATCGGCCGGGATGGCGGCGAGCACGGGGATGCCGACCTTGGCGGCGAAGGCCTGCGCCTCGCCAGAATGGTCGTCCTTGTTGATGACCATGCCGGCCACGCCGACATTGCCACCCAGGCGCCGGAAGTAGTCCACCGCCGAGCAGACGTTGTTGGCCACATACAGCGATTGCAGGTCGTTGGACGCGACGACGATGACCTTCTGGCACATGTCCCGTGCGATCGGCAGGCCAAAGCCGCCGCACACCACGTCGCCCAGGAAGTCGAGCAGCACGTAGTCGAAATCCCACTGGTGGAAGCCCAGCTCCCCCAGCAGCTCGAAGCCGTGGATGATGCCGCGGCCGCCGCAGCCGCGCCCGACCTCCGGGCCGCCCAACTCCATGGCGAAGACGCCGTCGCGCTTGAAGCAGACATCGCCGATGCCCACCGGCTCGCCGGCAGCCTTCTTGCGGCACGAGGCCTCGATGATGGTGGGGCAGGAGCGGCCGCCGAACAGCAGCGAG
>JACMRO010000224.1 GCA_014376425.1 Rubritepida sp. | reverse complement strand
TGGTCGGCCAGCAGCAGCACAAGCGCGCCGGTGCGATCACCTGCGTCCAACCGGGCCAGCGCGGCATCCGCCAGCGCCTCCCGGCCGATGCGCAGAAAGGCGATACCGTCGGGCGCCGGCCAGCGCCGGCCGGCGGCGTCCCGCACCGCATGGGCCGTATCCGCAATCACGCGGCCAGGCCCATCTCACGCAGCAGCGCGACCTGAAACGGTTTGACCGGCCCCTCATGCACCAGCGCCATCTCATTTTGCAGGAACGCCATGGAGGTGCCGCCGGCGCGCAGGTGGTGCTCCATCTGCAGCACCCGATCCAGCGTATCCGCGGCGTGGAAGGCACGGCCCTCAGGCGTTTGGGCGTCGGGCAGGATCCGGCATGCCTCGGTCACGCGGTGGCTGAGTTCGGGCGGGAGTTCACCCAGCGCCAATGCGGTGGCGCCCGCCATCGCAGGTGCCAGCAATTCGCCCAGCATCATCTCGCCGGCGAAGCCACTATCGGGCAGCAGGGCGTTATGGAGGTGGTGCGCCAGCGAGGCCAGGAAGACGTGACCGACGTCAGCCCCCTCTGCGGGCGCCAACAGCACTCCAGCGACGGCGACGCACAGGCAGTGCTCGGCGTGGCTTTCAGTCGGGTCGAACATCACCCGTGGCATGCCCGGCGCTGTTGCGCCGGCGCGAGGCTGCCGCGCCAGGCGACCGACGAAATCCGGCGTTGCCACGGTCGGCCCGGGATCTGCTTGCTCGTACAGCGGCACTCCCTCGGGTGTTCCACAGAGCCAGGCCTGCGCCGGACCATCGACGCCCGCTGCGGCGGAGCTGAAGGCCCGTAGCAAGCCCGCCTGCACCGCCTCTGTCGGCAATCCCGCCGCAGCCAGGCACTCTCCATCCACATCACCCAACCGTGTTGCCACCAGCGCGCGCGCAGTGATGTCCCGCGCCACCGAAACCGTCTCCTCGCCGGCCACCAGTCGCCGCCAGGACAATGCGAACAAACGCTCCGCCACCGACCCATGCTGGCCCGCCGAACGCACTCGTTTGAGGTCACCCAGTTCGCGCAGCAGCGGCAGCCAGCGAGGCGAAGGCAGGATCACGCCGCGGCATCCGCCATCAGCCAGTCATGCAACATTCTCTCCTGCACCGGGAAGGCATGCTCGGGGGCCTGGCCGTGTGCTGTCATCGGCGCCTTGAAGAACAGCGAAAGCTGCTCCTGCGGGCCGGCATCGCCGCGCTGCTGGGCCAGGTCGAGCACCCGGGCGATCTCCAGCACCAGCGGTGCCGCGAGCACGCTGTCCTTGCACAGGAAGTTGACCTTGATCTGCATGCGCTGGCCGAGGAAGCCGGTGAGGTCGATATTGTCCCACGCCTCCTTGTCGTCGCCGCGCGGGCGGTAGTAGCGGATGTCGACCAGGTGGTCCTCCACCGGATAGCCCAGGATGCTGTCCAGCACGTTGCCCTTGGTACCAAGCTTGGACTGCAGGCTGTCGGGGTCCTGCAACGCCTCGCCGTCGCGGTTGCCGAGGATGTTGGTGGAAAACCAGCCATCCACGTGCAGGGAGCGGGCGCGAAAGGCAGGTGCGAGCACTGTCTTGATCAGCGTCTGGCCGGTCTTGCCATCCTTACCCGCCAACGGCACGCCCTGCCGCTTCGCCAGTGCGACGAGCGCCGGCACTTCGGCCGAGGTGGAGGGAGTGAAGTTGCCATAAGGCACGCCGGCGGAAATGGCAGCGTAGGCGTACAGCATGGCCGGGCCGATGGCGGGATCGTCCGCATCCAGGCCGCGCTCGAATGCCTCGGGCGTGGCCCAGGCCTCGCTGGGGGCTGGGGTCCGCTCGGTGGACGCCAGGTTGATCATGACGATGCCGTCATAGTCGCCGGTCTTCTGGAAGCGACTGAGATCGGCGGAGATCGCCTCGACGGCTGCGCGGTGGCCGCTTGCGTGATGCATGTTCGCGCCCTCGATGCGGCGGCAATAGGCGGCGCTTGCCACACCGGCCCAGGGCTTCAAGGCCGCCAAGGCGGGTTCCACGCTCGCCAGCTGGTCTGGCTGAAGCACGCGGTGCTCAACGGCGGCGTCGGCCAGGGACTGGGCGTTCAGGTCCCAGCCCTGGAGCGAAAGATCCTCATACTGCACCATCCGGGGTATCGCGAGATGCGCCAGCGGCAAGCCATCCATGCGGTTGGTGCCTTGCCGGAGGATTTCTAGCCCGGCGGCTGCGGTGGTGGCGACAGCCCCGCCCATCCCGATCACGGCCACACCCACTTTTCTCCGCCGTGACATCACGTTCATCCAACCCAATCCTTTGCGGAAAACAGCCATTTAGTCCGGCGTATGGCCACCAGCAGCCTTCGAGGACGAGCACTTGGACCCGCTTGGGCAGGTAGCAAGGCGCCGCGGTACCGCTTTATTTCGCCCGATCGACGCAACTTTCATGGATCGGGCTCAACCCATTGACCAGCGTCGCGGCGCAGAGCGAAAGCACCGCGTACCCCGCTGCCGCAAACATGCCCAAGCTTGCCAGCCCGGGGCCCAGACTTGTCTGCATGATAAAGCCCGCACTGCCCGAGCCCAGCACGTCGCCAAGATTCAGCGCCGCCATGTAGAGGGCGAAGCGGCTTGCCGCCACCGCGCCCC
>JACMRO010000223.1 GCA_014376425.1 Rubritepida sp. | reverse complement strand
GTGGTGCCGGCCTGCGGCTGCAGCCGCCCCAGCTCCGCACCCGTCTGCGCCCGCAGCCCCGCATCGAGCGCCGCCAGCGGCTCGTCCAGTAGCAGCAGGGGCGGCTGCCGGGCCAGGGCGCGGGCCAGCGCCACCCGCTGCTGCTGGCCGCCGGATAATTGCGCCGGCCGGCGCCGGGCGGGCGGGTCCCACCCCACCCGCGGCAGCCGGCCCCCCCCCCTCGGGCTGGGGGACGGCCCGCTGGCGGCGCTCGATGCGGGGCTGCGGGCGCAGACGGGTGCGGAACTGCGCCGGCTGCAGCGGCAGACCGGCACCACCTTCGTGATGGTGACGCACGACCAGGCCGAGGCGCTGGGCCTGGCCGACCGCATTGCCGTTCTGGCGGCGGGCCGGGTGGCGCAGATCGGCCCGCCGCGCGAGGTCTATGCCCGGCCTGCCAGCCGGTATGTCGCCGAGTTTTTGGGTGCTGCGAACATCCTCGAACGACCCGACGGCGTCTTCGCGCTGCGGCCAGAGCAGCTGCGGCTGGGCGGCGCACTGCCGGCGCGGGTGACCCGCGTCGCCTTCCGTGGCGAGGGCTGGATGGTGGAATGCGAGGCCGCGGGGCAGGCGTGGCGGGTGGCGCTGCCGGCCGGCCAGCCGCCGCCGGCGGAGGGCGATGCGGTAACGCTGGGCTGGGACCCGGCCGCGCTGGTGCGGCTGTGATCCGCGCCGCCGCCGTGGCCTGGCTCATATTGCTGGTCGCGGCACCCTTGCTGGTGGTGTTCGCCATCGCCTTCGCCATCCCCGATCCGGGGCTGCCGCCCTTTCGCCTGCCAATCGAGAACGGCCGCTGGGTTGCCGGCAATGAGGCGTGGCGGGTGCTGACGGGGGATGGTTTCTACCTGACCGCGCTGGGCCGGTCGCTGGTCGTGTCGGGTGGCACGGCGGCCATCTGCCTTGGCCTTGCCTACCCCATGGCGCTGGGCATCCTGCGTGCCGCCCCACGCTGGCGGCCGATGCTGCTGGCACTCGTGGTGCTGCCCATGTCGGCCGGCTTCGTGCTGCGAATGGCGGCCTGGATGGGGCTTTTGCGGGATTCCGGGCCGATCAACCGTGCGCTGCTGGCGCTGGGGCTGACGGATGCGCCGGTCTGGCTGCTCTACAGCGACGCGGGGCTGATGCTGGGCATGGTGCACAGCTACCTGCCCTTCGCACTGCTGCCCTTGCTGGCCGCGCTGGCCGCGCGCGACAGGGCGCCGGAGGAGGCTTCGGCCGATCTGGGCGCCGGGCCGTGGACGGTGTTCCGCACCGTGACCCTGCCGGCCAGTGCCGGCGCTGCGGTGGCCGCGGCGCTGCTGGTGTTCATCCCCGCGGCGGGTGAATTCGTCATTCCCGAAATCCTCGGCTCGCCCGGCTCGCTGCTGGTCGGCCGCGCGATCTGGCAGGAATTCAGCGTGACGCGGGACTGGCCGCTGGCGGCGGCTGCCTCGACGGCGCTGCTGGCGGTGCTGTTGCCGCCGCTGCTGTGGTGGCAACGGCTGCGATGACGCGCTGGGTCCTCGCCGCCGGCCTGGCCTTCCTGTGGGCGCCGATCCTGCTGATGGCGGTGTTCGCTTTCTCCGACGCGCGGCAACCTTTCGTCTGGGGCGGGTTTTCCTGGCGCTGGTTCGCGGCCTTGGCGGAGAATGAGCGACTGCTGGGCGCGGCCGGCCTTTCGCTGCTGCTGGCGGCGGGGGCGGCCACGCTGGCGAGCCTGGCCGGCGGCGCCATTGGCTGGGTGCTGGCGCGGCATGGTGCCTTCCGTGGCCGGGCGCTCTTCGCGATCCTGGCCGCGGCCCCGTTGGTGCTGCCCGAGGTGGTGACCGGCCTGGCCTTGCTGCTGCTGTTCGTGGCGCTGCAGCGGCTGACCGGGTGGCCCGAAGGCCGCGGGGTGATGACGCTGCTGCTGGCCCACGCCGCGCTGGGCGCCGGATATGTGGCCGTGGTGGTGCAGGGCCGGCTGGCCGGGATGGGGCTGGCGCTGGAGGAGGCTGCGGCCGACCTCGGCGCATCGCCCGCCATGGTGTTTCGCAGCGTGACCCTGCCCTTGCTGGCGCCGTCGCTGGTGGCGGGCTGGGGCCTGGCGTTCCTGCTGTCTTTTGACGATGTGGTGCTTGCCGGCTTCACCGGGGGGCCTGGTGCCACCACGCTGCCGCTGCTGCTGTTCAGCCAGTTGCGGATGGGGCCGACGCCGGAGGCGCATGCGCTGGCCGTGGTGTGGCTGGTGGTGGCGGGGCTGGGGCTCAGTCTTTGGGGCTGGCTGGGGCAGCGGCGGTGAGGCTTTTCTCAAGCGGCGCCAGCAACGCGGTGGTGAAGGCCGCCCAGTCAAGCAGAAAAAAGGCCGCCGGTCTTTCGATCGGCGGCCAGTCATTCAGGGAGGCTTCACGTCTGGGAGACGAAGGTCTTTCGACCTCTCGGCATCAGTCGCCGATAGACAGAAGATAGGGAAAAGCTGAACATGCGGTAACGACAAGGCAACGAGCCTGCCATGCGTCCAGCGCATGTTAGGTCGGGCCAGCGGCCAGTTCAGCCACCAGGAAGTCACGGAATACCGACACCCGCTTCGAATTCCGCATTTCCTCCGGATAGACGAAATAGGCGTTCATCCGCGGCGGCTTGAGGTCGGGCAGCACCTGCACCAGCCCCGACAGGTCGCTACCGATGAAATCCGGCAGGGCTGCAAGCCCGAGCCCCGACTGCACCGCGCGCAGCATGGCGCTGAGGCTGTTCACCTCCACCGCCGCCCGCCGCTGGCTGCCACTGTGGCGGCCGACCTCGGCCAGCCAGTTCATCTCTTCGGTCGGCGGCCGGTAGTCGCCCCAGACGACCAGGCGATGCGCGTCCAGATCCTCGGGCCGCGCCGGCATGCCGTGCTGCTTGAGGTATTCGGCCGAGCCGTAGACTTTCCAGCCGAAGCTCGCGATGTGCCGCTGGATCAGGTCCGGCTGCTTGGGCGGATGCATGCGGATGGCGACATCGGCTTCGCGCATCGCCAAATCGAGACCAGCATCGTCGAGCAGGACGGAGACGCTGACCTCGGGGTGCAGTTCCAGGAAGCGATGCAGCCGCGGCGCCAGCCAGGCGCTACCGAAGCCGGTGGTAGTGGTGATCTTGAGGCGGCCGGCGGCACGTTCCCGCCCCTCGGTCAGCAGTGCCTCGGTCATCGCCAGCTTGGCGAATACCTCGCGCACCGTACGGTTCAGCGTCTCGCCCGATTCGGTCAGTATCAGGCCGCGGGCGTGGCGGTGGAACAGCGGCACCGACAGCGATTCCTCGAGCGACTGAATCTGCCGCGAGACGGCGGATTGGCTGAGGTTCAGGTTCTCGCCAGCATGCGTGAAGGAGCCCGCTTCGGCCACTGCGTGGAAGACGCGCAGCTTGTCCCAGTCCAGCGGCATCAGGCGGCCTGGCGCGTGGTACTGAGCTCGGCGGCGAGGAAGCGCTCGGCGTCCAGCGCCGCCATGCAGCCGGTGCCCGCGGCGGTGACGGCCTGGCGGTAGACGTGGTCCTGCACGTCGCCGGCGGCGAAGATGCCGGGGATGGAGGTGCGGGTGCTGCCTGGCTCGGTGATGATGTAGCCACTGTCGTCCATGCCGAGCTGGCCGCGGAACAGGGCGGTGGCGGGGTCGTGCCCGATCGCCACGAACATGCCGTCGAAGCTCATCTCGCCGATGGCGCCGGTGCGCAGGTTGCGCAGCCGCAGGGCGCGCAGCGCCGGGCGCTTGCCGTCATCGGCCAGGACTTCCTCCACCGCCGTGTCCCACAGGCAGGTGACGTTGGGTTTGGCGAACAGGCGCTGCTGCAGGATGCGCTCGCTCCTCAAGCTGTCGCGGCGATGGATGAGCGTGACGTGAGCCGCGAGGTTGGAGAGGTAGAGCGCCTCCTCAGTGGCCGAGTTGCCGCCGCCCACCACGGCCACGTTCTTGCCGCGGAAGAAGAAGCCATCGCAGGTCGCGCAGGCGGAGACGCCGAAGCCCGACAATGCCTGCTCGCCCGGGATGCCCAGCCAGCGGGCCTGGGCGCCGGTGGCAATGACCACGGTCTGCGCCATGAAGACGTCGCCGCTATCGGCCTCGCAGCGGAAGGGGCGGCGGCTGAAATCCACTGCGGTGATGATGTCGTCGACCAGCCGGGTGCCGACATGCGCGGCCTGGGCGCGCATCTGCTCCATCAGCCAGGGACCCTGCACAGCCTCGGCGAAACCCGGGAAGTTCTCGACATCGGTGGTGATGGTGAGCTGCCCGCCCGGCTGCAGGCCGGCCACCAGGATGGGCTCCATGCTGGCGCGCGCGGCATAGATGGCGGCGGTGTAGCCAGCGGGGCCGGCGCCGATGACGAGCAGAGGGGTGTGATGCGTGACGGGCACGGGCAGCTTTCTTTATGACAGTCGGTTCGTGCCGAATATTCGGCCTGGACCCCCGCGCCGCAAGGCATGAATGGGGCCTAGTCTCGCTTTGCCTTGCTGTCGCCGCGATAAGACAGGATATTGCGTGTCAGGGCGCATGAGCGCAACGAAATACAGGGATCGATGCCAGAGACAACCGACGATGTGCTGGATGATGTGGATCGTCACATCCTGGCCGAATTGCAGCATGATGGGCGGATCACCAATGTGGAGCTGGCGCGGCGCGTCGGCCTCTCCGCGCCGCCCTGTCTGCGACGGATGCGGCGGTTGGAGGAGCTTGGCATCATCCGCGGCTACCATGCCGATGTGGCGCCCGAGCCGCTGGGCTTCGAGATCACCTTCTTCGCACTCGTCGCGCTGGAATCGCAGAAGCAGTCGGTTCTGGACGGGTTTGAGGCGCTGGTCGATGGCTGGGATGAGGTGCGGGAGTGCCACATGATCCGTGGCGGCGGCGACTTCCTGCTGCGCCTGGTGGCGCGCGACACGGCGCATGAGAATGAGCTGACAGCGCGGCTGACCGGCGCCGCGCAGGTGCAGCGGGTGATGACGCTGCAGACGATACGCACCGCCAAAAGCGCCCCAGGCGTGCCTATCCGGCGCGACTGAACATCGCCTGGATGGCGGCGGGGTCCACCGCCTCCAGCGTCGCCGGTGACCAGGTGGCGGGCGGATTGCCCTTGTCGACCAGCACGCTGCGGACGCCCTCGCGGAAATCCGGGTGGTCGTGCACGACGCTGCCGGTCAGCACCAGCTCCTCGTCCAGGCACTGTCGCAAGGTCATGCCGGCGCCGCGGCGCAGCAATTCGAGCGAGACGCACAGGCTGGTGGGCGACATGCGGCGCAGGATGGCGACCTGGCTTTGCGCCCATTCGCCTCCATCCGCCTCCAGGGCCGCGATGATGCCGGGCATGCTGGGCTGGCCGAAGGCGTGGTCGATCAGGCTGCGGTGGGCGGCGAAGCTGGCTTCGGGCGGGGCCTGGGCGAAACTCTCCACCACCCGGGCGTCGCCTTCCAGCAGGGCCGCGCGCAGGGCGGGCAGGTTTGCGGCAGGCACGAAATGGGTGGCGAGGCCGGCATGGAGGCAGTCGCCACCGCGCAGCCGAGCCCCGGTCAGCGCCAGCCAAGCGCCCAGCGCGCCCGGCAACCGAGGCAGGATGTAGCTGGTGCCGACGTCGGGGAACAGCGCGATCGCCGTCTCGGGCATTGCCATGAGCGCGTTTTCGGTCACCACGCGGGGGCCATTATGGATCGCCAGGCCAATGCCACCGCCCATGCACACGCCGTCGATCAGCGACACCCAGGGTTTGCCGAATTCCGCGATGCCCTGGTTGACGGCGTATTCCTGGGTGAAGAAGGCGGCCACCGGCGCGCGGTCGCCGGCGATGGCCGCGTCGCGCACCGCGCGGACGTCGCCGCCGGCGCAGAAGGCGCGGCCCCCGGCGCCTTCCAGCACCACCAGCTTCACCGCCGCGTCGTCACGCCACCCGTCGAGCGCCGCCTGAAAGTCGCGGATCATGCCCAGATCGAGCGCGTTCAGCGCTTTCGGGCGGTTCATCAGCAGGGTGCCGGCAGCGCCTTGCCGCGCCGCGATGAGGTTGGATTCGGTCATGGCGGCCCTCCTTGGTTCGACCGTGCTTTGCATGAAGGGCGCCGATCGCAAAGCCTGGGGCAGGATTTCGGGCCCGGCCCAGGCGGGGCCAGCCACCCTGGCCCGGCTTTGCTGCCAGGCTGGCAGCGCCATCCGACAGCTTCAGGGCACCGGCCGCGGGCTGTAATCCGTGCCGCCTCGGGGCGAGGGCATCAGCGCCAGCCGGATGCGGGTGGCGCCCCGGCCGGTTTCTGGGTCCTGTGCCGCGGCCGACCAGGCCAGCGCCGCCATCATCGCAATCCGCCCTCGCACCCCGCGGCCCGGGTGCGAAACTTGGCGCGCGGCCCGCGCGTCATATGTGTTACGGGATCACATCGAGGAGAAAACCACCATGGACATTCAACGCCGCACCCTGTTTCTCGGCGCTGCCGGCTTGGCCGCGCTGGCGGTCCCGAACCGCGCCTGGGCGCAAGCCGCGCCGGCCGGACCGCACTCCCTGCCGGCCCTGCCCTACGCGCCCAATGCCAACGAGGCCGCGATAGACGCCACGACCATGGAGCTGCACCACGGCCGCCACCACGCCGCCCAGGTCGCCGGCCCCAATACCGCGCTGAACGGCCAGGCCGAGCTTTCCGCCATGCCGCTGGACGAGCTGCTGATGAACCTGGGCCGCGCGCCTGAGGCGGTGCGCACCGCGCTGCGCAACAATGCCGGCGGCCACGCCAACCATTCGATGTTCTGGCAGATCATGGGTGGCCAGGGCGGCGCGCCGACCGGTGAGCTGCTGGCGGCGGTGGATCGCGACCTGGGCGGGATGGACAAGTTGCGCACCGATTTCAATACTGCCGGCGCCCGCGTCTTCGGCTCGGGCTGGGTGTTCGTCACTGTCAGCAATGCCGGCATCCTGGCGATCACGACGAAGCCCAACCAGGACAGCCCGCTGATGGACGGCCAGCGGGTGCTGATGGGCAACGACGTGTGGGAACACGCCTATTACCTGCGCTATCAGAACCGCCGGCCGGAATACCTGACGAACTGGTGGAACGTGCTGAACTGGAACGCCATCGGCGAGCGCTTCACCGCGGCCAAGGCGGGGACGTTGCGGGTCTGAGCCTCAGCGGCCGCGGCGACGCGGCCGGTTGAGCGCTTCCAGCGCCCCGGCGATCGCCTCTTGCGCCGCGGGAATGTTGCCGGCCGCCACCGCCGCGCGGGCGGCAGCGATCTGCGAGACGGGGCCGGCCGAAACGGCCTCGCCGGCGCGCGGAGCCGGGGTGCTGCGGGTCAGCAGGCGGGATTCCGCCCGCTCGAGGAATTCGATCGCCTGGCCGCGGCGCTTGCTGCGCAGCGCGGTCTGCGCGGCATAGAGCAGGCCCGCGGCGTCATCGATGCCAGCCGAGTCGGCCTGGCCGGCGTCACGATTTTGTTCCGGTACATAGGGCGTGGCGGGGTTGCGTTGTTCGCGCTGGATTTCGCGCATCGTACGGTCCGGCGCCGTCATGGTTGCTTGGGCCAGCGTTTGCGGATGGGGCTCGTTGTGATGCGCGAGGGCGGGGGAGGCCATGGCCAGGGCCAGGGTTACCAGGATCGAGTGTCTGTGCATGCTCAAGCTCCCACCAGGGCGCGCAGATCAGCCTGCGGCCGGGCGCCGAAATGGCTAATGACTTCGGCGGCGCAGATGCTGCCCCAACGGCCGGCCTCGGCCAAGCCCAGGCCGCGCGTGTGGGCGGCCAGGAAGCCCGCGGCGTAGGCGTCGCCCGCACCGGTCGTGTCCACCACCCGGGTCGATGCCGCCTCGATCTGGTAGCGGTCGGAGCCGGCCACCACCACGCTGCCATGCGCGCCGCGGGTCAGCGCGGCAATGGCGACCTCGCTGCGCGCCTGGTCCGCGGCCTGGGCGAAATCGGTGGTCTGGTAGAGGCTCAGGATCTCCGGTTCATTGGCGAACAGGATGTCGGTGTGTTCGCGGACGAAGTGGCGGAAGGCGTCGCGGTTCATGTCCACGCAGAAGCCGTCGGACAGGGACAACGCAACCTTCCGGCCGGCCGCATGGGCCGCGGCGGCGGCGGCGCGAAAGGCGTCCTGCGCGCCTGAAAACAGATAGCCTTCCAGATAAACCACCTGGGCGCGGGCGACCTCGGTCAGGTCCACATCGGCGGCGCTGAAATGCACGCAGGCGCCCAGAAAGGTGCTCATGGTGCGCTGCGCGTCGGGCGTTACCAGGATCAGGCAACGCGCGGTGGGCGCGCCGCCCTCCAGCGGCGCAGTGGGAAAATGCACGCCGGCGGCACGGATGTCATGGGCGAAAACGTCGCCCAGGCCGTCGCGTGCCACCTTGCCCAGATAGCCGACCCGGGCGCCCAAACCGGCGGCCACCGCGCAGCTATTGGCGACCGAGCCGCCGCTGCTTTCCACCCCTGGCCCCATGGCACCATAAAGCGCCTCCGCCTGCTCAGCGTCGATCAGCGCCATGCCGCCCTTGGCCAGGCCGCGTGTCATCACGAATTCGTCATCGGCGCGCGCCAGCACGTCCACGATGGCGTTGCCGATGCCCAGTATATCCAGAGTTGCTTTCGTCATGTCCGCTCCGCTTGCAGCCTGGCGAGCCAGGGTCGGGGCGGGCGATAGCGCCCGGGGGGCCGGCCGTCCATGGGGCCGCTCCCGGCCGGCCGATTCGTCGCCGGGTTATTCCCGTCTTCCGGGTGCGGACAAAATAAAGGGATAATCCTGCGTCAGTGATTGTCCCGCCCCCGCCCCGGGGTTAAGCGTCGGAAACCAAGCCTGCCATTTGACTGTGTGAGGAAAACGCGATGGCCATTTTCGGGCGCAAGAAAGACGACCCCGCAGCGGCCGAGCCGGCGCGGGACCAGGGCCTGACGATGCCCAACCCCCGGCCGGGCATGATGCCTGGTGCCGCCACTTCCCAGCCATCATTGAACAAGGACACCGCCATGAGCCAGACCCTGAAGCCCGGCGCGCCGCCCGCCCCCAACAGCCTGGCGCAGCGCCCCGGCGCCGGCGCCCCCGGCGGCGTGGGCATGCCGGCCCGGCCGCAGCAGCCGATGGCCCAGATGGGAACGTCAGACCGGCGCACCCTGACGGTGGGCAAGGGGATCAGCGTGCAGGGCACGGTCGCCGACTGCGAGCGGCTGGTCGTCGAGGGTACGGTGGAGAGCCAGATGCTGCAGGCCGCGGAGCTTTCGATCGGCGCGACCGGCGTGTTCCGTGGCGAAGTGCAGGTCGAGGATGCTGAGGTCGCCGGCCTGTTCGACGGTACGATCACGGCGCGTGGAAACCTGATCATCCGGGCGACCGGCAAGGTGAACGGCGTGGCGCGCTGCAAGCGCCTCTCGGTGGAGGATGGCGGCCAGTTGACCGGGCGCATGGAGATGCTGACCGAGGGGTCAGCGCCGCCGCCGGGCCCAATGTCGGGCCCGATGTCGGGGATGCCTGCCGGCACGCCGGCCACGGCACCGGCCGCGCCCACCGCACCGGCCCGGCCCGCCACCGTCGGCTGAGGGGAGCCGGCCGGTCCAGGGGGGCCGGCCTGGCTGAAGGGGGGGATGGTGTGAGAGTAGCGCTACTCGCGCTGGTAATCGTGGCCGGCTGCGCCGCCGAGCCCGACTGGAATGCCGCCGCGCAGCAGGCGCTGGCGGACGGCCAGGCCAGCCTGGCGGCAGTGGGAGGCCGACCGCCGCCCGCGCCGCGCGAGCCGGCCCGGATCCGCCCGTTGCGCACCGCCAGCCTGCCGGTCGCGGCAATGCCCGCCGCCCGTCCCTTGCCGGCCGAGGCGCCGGGGGCGGAGAGCCACGTGCACAGCGCCGCGGCGCTGGGCGGCAGCCGGCCCGAGAGCCTGGTCGCGATTTTGGGGGAACCGGCGTTGCGCCGGGCTGAGGGGGCGGTCTCGATCTGGCTGTACACCGCCGCCGGCTGCCAGCTCGATGTCATGTTCTACCCCAGCGCCGAGGGCCCCCGCGTCGGCTACATCCAGGCCCGCGCCGGCGGCTTCGCGCAGCGGACCGAGGCGGCCTGCCTGCGCGAACTTACCGCTCAGGCCCGCCGCCGGCCGCAGCCCGACCCGCGCCAGGGCAATAATTCGGGCAATAATTCGGGCAGTAACTCAGGCGGCAATTCATTCGGCCGGCGGCCGGTCGCAGAGCCTGTGGGCTGAGGTGCTGAACGCCTATCTCGATGCCTTCGTCCCGGCGTTCGGGCTACTGCTGCTGGGGGCGTTGCTGAAGCGGTCCCTGCTGCCCGACGACACGGTCTGGGCCGGCATCGAGCGGCTGATCTTCTGGGTGCTGCTGCCCAGCCTGCTGGTGGTGGCGATTGGCGGTGTGACGCTGGGCGAGGTGCCGATCCTGGGCATGATGGCGGCGATCTGGGGCAGCCTGGCGGTGGGCACCATGCTGTCGGTGGCGCTGGCGCGCGGCTTCGGCCAACGCCATGCCTCGATGACCAGCGTGCTGATGGGCGGCATCCGCTTCAACAACCTAATCGGCTTTGCCATCGCGGGCGCCATGTTTGGCGCGCCGGGGCTGGCGCTGGGCGCGGTGGCCACCGGCATGATCGTGCCTGTGGTGCAGCTGGTCACCACCACGGCATTCGCCACGGGCGGCGGCGGGCGGCTGCGGCCCATCGCGGTGCTGCGGCAACTGGTGCTGAACCCGCTGATCATTGCCTGCGCACTGGGCTTCTGCGTGGCCGGACTGGGCGGGCTGCCGGCGGGGGTGGCGCCGCTGGTGCGGGCGCTGGGCCAGGGCTCGGTCGCGCTGGGCCTGCTGGCGGTCGGCGCGGCGCTGACGCTGGGCGCCTGGCGGGACCGGCTACCGCTGCAACTGGCGACGAGCTTCCTCAAGCTCGTGGTGATGCCGGGAATGACCTTCGCGGCGGCCGGGCTGCTGGGGCTTGATCCGCTGGCCACCGCCATGGCGGTGCTCTTCATGGCGATGCCGACTGCGGCGACCAGCTACGTCATGGCCCGCGCCATGGGCGGCGATGCCCCGCTGATGGCGGCGATCACCAGCACCGAGCATGTGCTCGG
>JACMRO010000222.1 GCA_014376425.1 Rubritepida sp. | reverse complement strand
GCGATCGCGGCGCGGCAGGTCGGCCGTCCCGTGCGCTGGGCGGCGGAGCGGACGGAAGCGTTCCTGTCCGACACCCACGGCCGCGACAACATTACCCTGGGTGAGCTTGCGCTGGACGCCGACGGCAAGTTTCTCGCACTTCGGACGAAGAACTACGCCAATATGGGCGCTTATCTCTCGACCTTCGCGCCCTTCATCCCGACCGGTGCCGGCACCAAGGTCCTGGCCTCGATCTACGGCTTTCAGGCGATCCACGCCAATGTGATCGGCGTGCTGACGAACACCGTGCCGGTGGATGCCTATCGCGGCGCCGGGCGGCCGGAGAGCAATTATTTGGTCGAAAGGCTGATCGACACCGCGGCCAACGAGCTCGGCATCGACCGGGTCGAGCTGCGGCGGCGCAACATCGTACCCTCCAGCGCCATGCCGTTCACCACCGCCATCGGCCAGCGATACGACAGCGGCGAGTTCGAGCAGATCATGGACGCGGCGCTCGACAAGATCGACTGGAAGGGCTTCCCCGCCCGCCAGGCGGCGGCGGCTTCGCGCGGCCTCAAGCGCGGCATCGGCATGGCCTACTACCTGGAGGCGACCGGCGGCGGGCCGACCGAACGGGCCGAGGTTCGCTTCACCGGCGATGGCTTCGCCGAAGTCTGGGTCGGCACCCAGTCCACCGGCCAGGGGCACGAGACGGCGTACGCCATGCTGACCAGCAACGAGCTGGGCATTCCCATGGAGAAAATCCGCATCATGCAGGGTGACACCGACCAGGTGCCGACGGGCGGCGGCACCGGCGGCGCGCGCAGCCTCTACTCCGAGGGCACGGCCATCCTGGCCACGACCGCCACCGTGGTCGAAAAGGGCAAGCAGGCCGCCAGCGAAGTGCTGGAAGCGGCCGTCGTGGACATCGAGTTCGAGAAGGGCCGCTTTAGCGTGGCCGGCACCGACCGCGGCATCGACATCCTGGCCCTGGCCCTGCGGCAGCGCGAGCGGGCAGCGGCGGGCGAGGCGGCAACCATGCTGGACGCGGCCGAGGATGCCGACATCCCCTTCCACACCTTTCCCAACGGCTGCCACGTCGCCGAGGTTGAGGTCGATCCGGAGACCGGCGTCATCACCATCCCGCGCTATATCGTGATGGACGATGTCGGCCACGCGCTGAACCCGCTGATCGTGCGCGGCCAGGTGCATGGCGGCGTGGCGCAGGGCGTCGGCCAGGCGTTTCATGAGCGCACGGCGTATGACCCGGAATCGGGCCAGCTGCTGAGCGCATCCTTCATGGACTACGCCCTGCCCCGTGCCGAGGACCTGCCCGACATCGAGGTGGACTTCATCGAGGTGCCTTGCGAAACCAATCCGCTGGGGGTCAAGGGCGCGGGCGAGGCGGGAGCGGTTGGTGCGCCGCCCGCCGTGGTGAACGCGTTGATCCACGCCCTGGCGGTGAAGCAGATCGACATGCCGGCCACGCCCGAGGTGGTGTGGAAGGCATTGCGCGCAGCGTGAACACTTTTCTCACCATCCTGCTGGTCACGGCCATGGTCGGCACCCTCGTGGTGCTGGCACTGGGCGTCGTGCAGATGGTGCGTGGTGGCGATGACGCCAAACGCTCCAACACGCTGATGCAATACCGGGTGGTATTTCAGGGCGTGGCGTTGTTGGTGTTCCTGGGCCTGCTGATGCTGCTGAAGGGCTGAGCATCGACGCGCGGGCGCCGTCAGGTCACTGGCCGAAGCGAAGCCCGGCACGCCGCATCCGGCCCAGCACCCAGGCTGCCCAGCCCAGCTGGACGGCCAGGGCCGGCAGCAGCACGAGCGGCTTGGCCTCGGCCGGCAGATTGATGAACAGCGCAGCCAGCAGCGCATGGAAGACGGTGAAGCCGGCATGCGCGCCCGCCACCCGCCTGGTGCCAACCCCCGCCAGCACTGCCATCTGGTACAGGTGGGTGCGATGCGCGGTGGCGAGATGCGCGCCGGTCAGCGCGCGCCGCAGCAGCGTGAACCCGGCATCGAACAGCAGCGAGAACAGCAGCAGCGGTACGATCAGGAAGCTGATCTGCGTCGTGTCGAACCGCGCTGCCGCCACCGCCAGCACGGCCAGCACGAAGCCCGCGAACTGGCTTCCCACATCGCCCATGAAGATGCGTGCCGGCGGCCAGTTGAAGGGCAGGAAGCCCGCAAACCCCGCCGCCAGGAACAGTGCGGCGGCATAGACGAACCAGGCGCCCTCACTGGCCGAGATCAGCGCCAGCGCCAACGACGCCAGCAGCACGACCGAACCCACCAGCCCGTCGCTGCCATCCATGAAGTTGACCGCATTGGTGCAGCCCACGATCCAGAACAACGTCAGCGCCACCCCCATCGCGCCCAGCGGCACCACACCAAGCACCGGCACCGCCAGGCGGTCCAGAACCAGGCCGCAGGCGATGGCCACGGCGGCCGCCGCGCATTGCGCGCCCAGCTTCACCACGAAGCGAAAGTCATGGATGTCGTCGGCCAGCGCCACCACGGCGATAACCAGGGCCGCTGCGATGACGCCGACGAAGCGCGGCTCTGCAATGCGGGCGAAGTCGGCCTGAGCGTACAGCACCGCCATGCCCAGCATGAAGGCCACCACCACCCCGACCCCGCCACCTTTGGGCGTTGGCCGGTCATGCGCCTTGCGGGCATCGGGCTGATCCAGGATGGGGCGGGACAGCATCATCCGCACGCCCAGCGCCGACACCGCGGCCAATAGGGCCGCAAAGGCGAAGTGGATGAGCCAGGCAGACCATTGCATGCCCGGGCTATGGCGCGCGGCGCGGGCGGGCGCAATCCGCGACTCCGGCGCGGCTGTGAGTTGCGTGGATGACGGGGGAAGACGATGGTAACCCGCTAAACCGGGCTTCACAGGGCGGCGTTTGAACGCCACTGGTGCCGGGGGTAGATCTTCACTTGCCCGCTGCGGCAAAGCTGCCACACTAGAACGATCGGTGAACATCGGCTTTGATGCTGGTCTTTCCGGGAGCCCGCCGATTATGACCTTGCACGCTGCATGTGGTAGCCCACATGGGGTTACGAGACTATATCTTGTGGCGAACCCGGTAATTGGTCATTCTTGGTGACCGGGCAATCAGGGATTCAGGACGTGTTCGACGCAATACAGCTTCAAGGCCATCACCAGGTGCAGATCGACCGGTCGCGCGACGCGCTGCTGACCGATTTCGGCCGTGCGACGCTGGACGATCGCTATCTGATGCCCGGCGAATCCTACCAGGATCTTTTCGCCCGCGTGGCTTCGGCTTTTGGCGATGACCAACCGCATGCCCAGCGGATCTACGACTACATCAGCCGGCTGT
>JACMRO010000221.1 GCA_014376425.1 Rubritepida sp. | reverse complement strand
GTGTACAAGTTCGAACACACGCCGCACCCGGTCGAATTCGAGATGTACTACTCGGTCTGAGCCACCGCCCAGGGTTCGGGGGCGTCGCAGCCGCGCGGCGCTCCCGGCCCCACCGAGCCTGCGGGGCACGGCGAGGCCTTCTGATGCCAAACGCGCCAACATTCGTTGCGTCGGGGGCCGCACCTGCTGCGCGGTGACCTCGGCCGTATTCAGGCTGCAGCCGGTTTCAGATGCGCCGCGACTGAAGACCAGCACATAGGTGTCGGCCCCCTGGCGGATGAAAACCTCGCCAGCGAGGGAGCCGCGGGCCAGGAACACCGAGGCTTCATTCGGCTGTGCGCGGTAGAAACCATGGCGCAAGGCGTTCTCCTGCGCCGCAGCGGGCGCCTGGCGCAGGCATAGCAGGTCGAAAAGAACGGCAAACCGCGCCGCGCGGGCCTCCTGAGGCAGGATAACGCCGCGGCCCGGGAGGCCGGAGCGCAGGCGATAAGACCGCCTGCCGGTGAAGCGCAGGCAGCGACAAGAAGGCCCATGCTGAGAGTGACGATCCGCAAAATCTCAGAGATCGTCATGCGATCATTCCCGAGCCAGCTGCGCAAACACAGACAAAAAGCAAGGGCGCCGCGTAACGGCGCCCTTGCTCCGTTGTTCAGTCTCGGCTCAGACCGAGTAGTACATCTCGAACTCGACCGGGTGCGGCGTGTGCTCGAACTTGTACACTTCACCCCACTTCAGCTCGATGTAGCTCTCGATCTGGTCACGGGTGAAGACGTCGCCGGCCAGCAGGAAGTCATGGTCGGCGGCCAGCGCACCCAGCGCTTCGCGCAGGCTGCCGCACACCGTGGGGATGCCCTTCAGCTCCTCCGGCGGCAGGTCGTACAAATCCTTATCCATGGCATCGCCGGGGTGGATCTTGTTCTTGATGCCGTCCAGGCCGGCCATGAGCATCGCCGCGAAGGCCAGGTAGGGGTTGGCCGTCGGGTCGGGGAAGCGAACTTCGACGCGCTTGGCCTTCGGGCTGGTCGCATACGGGATGCGGCAGCTGGCCGAGCGGTTCCGGGCCGAATAGGCCAGCAGCACCGGCGCCTCGAAGCCCGGGATCAGCCGCTTGTAGCTGTTGGTCGAGGCGTTGGTGAAGGCGTTCAGCGCCTTGGCGTGCTTGATGATCCCGCCGATGTAGTACAGCGCCATTTCACTCAGATCGGCATACTGGTTGCCGGCGAACATCGGCTTGCCGTCCTTCCAGATCGACTGGTGGACGTGCATGCCCGATCCGTTATCGCCATAGATCGGCTTTGGCATGAACGTCGCCGTCTTGCCGTAGCTGTGGGCGACGTTGTGCACGCAGTATTTGTAGATCTGCATGTGGTCGGCCTGCATGACCATCGGGCCGAACTTGGTGCCGAGCTCATGCTGGCTCTGCGCCACCTCATGATGGTGCTTCTCGATCGCCAGGCCCATCTCGCCCATGGTGCTCAGCATTTCGGCGCGCAGATCCTGCTCGCTATCCACGGGGGGGACCGGGAAGTAGCCACCTTTGAGGCCGGGGCGGTGGCCCATATTGCCTTCCGGATAATCCTTCATGTTGGCGCCCGGGCCCTCGATGCTGTCGAGGTGGTAGGTGCCGAAATTGCCGCCGGTGCCGAACTTCACGCTGTCGAAGATGAAGAACTCGGCTTCCGGGCCAAAGAAGGCGGTGTCGCCCAGCCCGGTGCTCTTCAGGTACTCCTCGGCCTTCTTCGCGGTGCCGCGCGGGTCACGGGTGTATCGCTGGCCGGTGCTGGGCTCGTAGATGTCGCAGAACAGGATCATCTGCGGCTTGGCCGAGAAGGGGTCCATCACCGCCGTCGTCGCATCCGGCATCAGGATCATGTCGCTCTCATTGATCGCCTTCCAGCCGGCGATCGACGAGCCGTCGAACATGATGCCTTCCTCGAAGGTGTCGGCCTCAAGCGTCGAGATGTGCTGCGCAGTGTGGTGCCACTTTCCGCGCGGATCGGTGAAACGGAAGTCGACGTATTCGACACTGTTCTCTTTCACCATCTCGAAGACTTTGTTGATGGCGTCATTGTTCGGCTGCGTGGCCATGGGTGGTTCCTTCAATCAGCGTCCCAGTTGGAAATTCCGGCGGTCGCCCGCCGCTGCCCCGCCCGCGCCCCGGGACGCTCTCCCCAGGCGTGGCGCGGCAAAGTGGTCAGATCAGACGGCGTCCTCGCCGCGTTCGCCGGTGCGGATGCGGATCACTTCCTGGATGTCGCTGACGAAGATCTTGCCATCGCCGATGCGCCCGGTGCGGGCCGCGGCCATGATGGCCTCGATGGCGCGATCGGCCAGCGCGTCGTCGCACACCACCTCGATCTTCACCTTGGGCAGGAAGTCGACGACGTATTCGGCGCCGCGATACAGCTCGGTATGGCCCTTCTGCCGCCCGAAACCCTTCGCCTCAAGCACGGTCAGCCCCTGCAGGCCGATCTCGTGCAGGGCGTCCTTCACCTCGTCGAGCTTGAAGGGCTTGATGATGGCCTCGATCTTTTTCATCGCATCCCGATCTGCTGTGCGGGACTTATCCCGCCTTGACCGCCGGCATCAGCCTTGGGCGGACCCTCATGGCACGGCTTGGCGGCCGGCCACAATCCGGCTTGACGGCGCGGCAGTGGTTTGCGGGCGGATTTCCGCCACCGTGACGCGGGATGTTGCCTGATTTGGGAGCAGCCTGCCGGTGGCCTGGCCGCGCGGCGCAGGCTTGTACGTCGATGACCGTCCACCTGACGCGGCGGGGCGCGGTCCGCCTGGCGACTTGCCCGGGCCGCCGCAACGCCCATAAGAAGAGTGGTCAGTCAGGATCGCTCGCATGTCGCACGCCGTTGCCCAAGCCTCGCCGTCGCCGCGCCCTGGCCGGCCGCAGAACAACCTGCTCAGCGCCACCGGCACCACCATTTTCACCGTGATGAGCGCGCTGGCCAACCAGCACGGTGCCATCAACCTGGGCCAAGGCTTCCCCGACTATGACGGGCCGGAGGACGTGATCGACGCCGCCGCGGCCGCCCTGCGTGACGGCCGCAATCAGTACCCGCCGCTGACCGGCGTGCCGGAGCTTCGGCAGGCCGTCGCCGCCCACAACAAGCGCTTCTACGACCTGGACATCGATCCTGACCACGAAGTCATTGTCACCTCCGGCGCCACCGAGGCGATCACCGCCTGCCTGATGGCGGTCATCAATCCGGGCGATGAGGTGGTGCTGATCGAGCCGCTCTACGACACCTACGTGCCGACCGTGAAGCTGTTGGGCGGCATCCCGCGCGTGGTGCGCCTCAGCCCGCCGCATTGGGAGCTGCCGCGCGCCGAGCTGGCCGCGGCCTTCGGGCCCCGCACCAAGGCCATCCTGTTCAACACGCCGATGAACCCCACCGGCAAGGTCTTCACCACGGCCGAACTCGCCTTCATCGCCGACCTGGTGACGCGGCACGACACCTATGCGATCTGCGACGAAGTATATGAGCACCTGACCTTCGACGGCTGGCGGCACATCCCGCTGATGACCATCCCGGGCATGCGGGAGCGCTGCATGCGCATCGGCAGCGCCGGCAAGACCTTCAACCTGACGGGCTGGAAGGTGGGCTACGTCAGCTGCGATCGCAGCCTGGCGCCCAACGTGGCCAAGGCGCATCAGAACCTGACCTTCACCACGGCGCCGAACCTGCAGCGCGGCGTGGCGGTCGGGCTGATGAAGGATGCGGCGTATTTCCGCGAATTGCGCGAAAGCCTGCAGGCGAAGCGCGACCTGCTGGGCGCCGGGCTGGCCGGGCTGGGCTTTGGCGTGCTGGAGAGCCGCGGCAGCTACTTCATCACGACCGATGTGCGGCCGCTGGGCTGGGCGGGCGACGACGTGGCCTTTTGCCGCACGCTGACGGAGGAGGCGCGGGTCACCGCCATCCCCAACACCGCCTTCTACGCGCAGCCCGGCGCGCCCGATCACTATGTGCGCTTCGCTTTTTGCAAGAACGATGCCCTGCTGAATGAGGCGTTGGGGCGCATCGAACGTTGGTTGAGCAAGGCGTTGCCGAACGCGCCCGCCCGGTAGAGCCACGCCACGCCGTGCTCAAACTGTGTTATGCGGGCGGCAGTGCTGAAAGGCTGGCCCGCCGCGGGCCCAGGCGGCCGAGCTTGTAGCGGTGCTGCCGCGCTATCTGCCCCTTTGACGCGCCGATCGCCGGGTATCCGCAGCCTCTGATCGTGGGCAGCGACAATCCGTGGTGTTCCAACGGTTGCCGCTGCGAGCGGAAGGCTACGCGCCCGAAGCACGGCGGGGCTGCCCCGGTTGACCCGCCCGCCACACTGGCCCAAACCGCCCTTGTGCGGCGGTCGTAGCTCAGCTGGTAGAGCGCCAGGTTGTGGTCTTGGATGTCGCGGGTTCGAGCCCCGTCGATCGCCCCATATTTTTCACGCCATCGTCGTCAGTACTGGCGCACGCTGGCGAAAGCCGCCAGCCTTCCCCAAAAGGATGGGGCGGAACATGACCACACGCAGGAACTTCCTCGGCGGTGTCGCCTTCTGCAGCTGCGCGCTGCTCGACCGTGCGCAGGGGCAGACCCGGCCTACCCGCCAGGCGGTTGCGGTCGAAGGCCGGCCGATCCGCACCATCGACACCCATGCGCATTGCGTCTTCCCGCAGGCCGCTGCCCGCCTGGGCCCGGACGCGGCACCCCCTGCTTCACCGGTGCGCGGTACCGATGAGGCGGCGATCGAGGTCGCCCGGCGCTTTGCGGTGATGGACGCGCAGAAGGTCGATATGGAGGTGCTGTCGGTCAATCCCTACTGGTACGCAAAGCCGCGCGACCTGGCGGCGGAGATCGTTCGCATCAACAACGAGAGCATGGCAGAGCTGTGCGCCGCCCACCCCGACCGCTTCGCCGGCTTTTGCTCGCTGACGCTACAGGACCCGCAGCTGGCGGTGACCGAGCTGGAGCATGCGATGCGCCGCCAGGGCCTGAAGGGCGCGGCCATCGCCGCCAATATGGCCGGGGTGGAATTCTCCGACCGGCGCTTCGATCCGGTCTGGGCAAAGGCGGAGGAGCTGGGCGCCGTGCTTTTCATCCACCCGCTGGGCGTGGCGGAGCTGGCCGGGCGCTTCCGCGGCAATGGCTGGCTGGGCAACACCATCGGCAATCCGCTCGACACCACCATCGCGCTGGCGCACCTGATCTTCGAGGGCACGCTGGACCGCCACCCCCGCCTCAAGGTGCTGGCGGCACATGGCGGTGGCTACCTCCCTTCCTATGCCGACCGGATGGATCATGCCTGCATGGTGAACCCAAGCGGCTGCAACCCGGCCATTACCCTGGCGAAACGGCCGAGCGAATATCTCCGGCAGATCTGGTTCGACAGCCTGGTCTTCAGCCCCAACGCGCTGCGGCACCTGGTGGCGCAGGTCGGGCCCGGGCAGGTTGTGCTCGGCAGCGACTATCCGTTCCCGTGGCAGATGGCGCCGGTGGACCATGTGATGGCGACGGATTCGCTGAGCGCGCAGGAAAAGATCGACATACTCGGCGGCACCGCGGCGCGGCTGCTGAACCTGTAGTGCTACGCATCGTGGTCAGGACGGGCCGATGATGCCCAGTTGACCGGCCTGGCGGCTTGCACGCGGCGGGTCCTGGCTTGGGCACCTGGCCGATGCCTGGCTGGCGCAGCGGCTAGAACTGCGGGCCCGGCCGTGCGCCCACCGGGCATACAAGCCGTTGATGCCCAGTTGACCGGCTGTCGGCTTGCGCGTGGCGGGTCCTGGCTTGGGCACCTGGCCGATGCCTGGCGGGCGCAGCGGCAAGGACTGCGGGCCAGGCCGCGCGCCCCTCGGGCACCTCTACCGGGCCCCCGGTGCCCTACCCCTCGCGCAATAACGGGCAGGTCAGGCAGTGCGGCCCCCCGCCGCCCAGGGTGAACAGTGATAGCGCAGGGTCCAGTACCTCCAGCCCTTCGGACCGCAGGGCTGCATTGAGCCGGGTGGACTCCAGGGCCGAAATCACCCGCCCGCCGCCCAGCGCCAGCACATTGCAACCCAGCCGCATCGCCTCGGCATAGCTCACCGGCAGCAGGCGGATGCCGTGGCCGGCCAGCCATGCCACCAGCTCCGTGCCCAGCACCTCTGCGCAGCCCACCGCCAAGCCCGGCGCGGCCATGCAGAACAACACGTCCAGGTGCAGGAAATGCTCGTCGAAGCGCTCGCAGCGCACTTCCCAGCCCTCGGCGCGCAGCCAGCAGGCGAGCTGGCTCGCGCCCGCCTCATCGGTGCGGCCACCGCTGTGGCCTATCAGCGCCAGGCCGGGCCGGATGATGTGGACGTCCCCGCCCTCCAGCGTGCCGGCGGAGGACAGGCGCCAGAATCGGCCCTCGTGGAAGCGATGCAGGGCGGCATATTCGCCACGGCGCTGTGGCCGTTCGAGCTGGCACAGCACAGGCCCCCAGGGCGTCATCACGCTCTGGTCGCGGGTGTAGGCCATGTAGGGGAGGTGCGGCTCCGGGGCCAGCATGTGGACGCGCGCGCCGCCCTGCTGCAGCGCGTCCACCAACTCGCCATGCTGGGCCGCCAGATGCGCCGCGCTGGGGGGTTGGCTGCCATCCTCCAGCGTGCGGCGAACGATGCTGTTGGTCGGCACCCAGCGGTAATGCGTGGGCGGGCAGACCAGCACCTCGCGCAGCGCGCCGGTTTCGGATGAGACATTCCACATGCGCGAAAGCTACCCCTGGCCTGGCCGGGACGCGACGGCGCCGGCCGCATTCCAGACCCGCGCCCGCCGGATGCGGGGATTGATGCGGCGCCCCCCCGGTCCTAGCGTCGGCCCGTAATAAATCGGAGGGAATGCGTATGGCCAACAAGGTCAAGGAAGCCTGGAAACAGGGCAAGGCTGTCGTCAATGGGTGGCTCGCCATCCCCAACGCCTTCTCGGCCGAGATGTACAGCCAGTGCGGCTGGGACAGCGTGACCGTG
>JACMRO010000220.1 GCA_014376425.1 Rubritepida sp. | reverse complement strand
TCACGCCGGGTTACGCACGGATCATCGAGGCCGCGCCCTTCCTGGCGCTGGCCACGGTGGGGCCCGGGGGGCTGGATTGCTCGCCGCGCGGCGACGCGCATGGCCTGGTGCGCATCCAGGACGAGACCACGCTGCTGCTGCCGGACCGCCGCGGCAACGACCGTATCGACAGCCTGCGCAACATCATCCGCGACCCGCGCGTCGCGCTAATGTTCCTGGTGCCGGGCAGCGGCAACGCGCTGCGGGTCAACGGCCGTGCCACGATCACAGCGGATGCGGCGCTGCTGGCCGGCTTTGCTGTGGATGGCAGGGCGCCCCGCAGCATTACCGTCATCAAGGTGGGGGAGGTATATTTCCAGTGCGCGCGGGCGATCATCCGCGCGCGGCTGTGGGACCCCGCCGCCCAGGCGGTCGCTGACGGCCTGCCAACCCCCGGCCGCATCCTGGCCGGGATGACGGCAGGCGCCGTCGGCGGCGATGACTATGATCGGCAATGGCCGGAGCGCGCCCGCACCAGCATGTACTGACCAGCCGCGTGACACGCCGGGCGTCAACCCGTAGACCCTTGGGAAACGGGGGGAAAATATGCCGCGATTCGCCGCCAACATCTCGATGATGTTCACCGAGCTGCCATTTCTCGACCGCTTTGCCGCCGCTCGCGCAGCCGGCTTTACCGCCGTCGAATTCCTGTTCCCCTATGAGCATCCGGCAGCCGAGATCGCGGCCCGGCTGCGGGATAACGGCCTGCAACAGGTGCTGTTCAACGCCCCGCCGGGCGACTGGGCGGCGGGTGAGCGCGGCACCGCCGGCCTGCCTGGCCGCCAGCAGGAGTTCCGCGACGGCATCCTGCGTGCGCTGGATTATGCCGGCGCCCTGGGCTGCCCCCGTCTGCACGTGATGGCCGGCATGACCCCGGCGGGCGTAGCACCCGGCACCCTCACCGGCCTGTACGCCATCAATCTGGCCTGGGCGGCGGAGCGGGCCATGGCCCAAGGCGTGACCTGCGTCATCGAGCCGATCAACCAGCGGGACATGCCCGGCTACGCCCTCACCGGCACCGCCAATGCCGTGGCGGTGATTGAGGCGGTGGGGCGCGACCGGCTAGGGCTGCAGTTCGACCTCTACCACACGCAGATCACCGAGGGCGATCTGGTGCCGCGCGCCCGCGCGCTGCTGCCCTGGATCGCGCATATGCAAGTGGCCGACACCCCCGGGCGGCATGAGCCTGGCACCGGCGAAGTGAACTGGCCCTTCGTCTTTGCCCAGATCGACGAAATGGGTTTCGATGGCTGGATCGGCTGCGAATACCGGCCGGCGGGCGACACTTTGGCGGGCCTGGGCTGGTTCGCACCCTACAAAACCGGAGCGTGAGCGCATGAAGATCGGATTTATCGGCCTGGGCATCATGGGCCTGCCCATGGCGCAAAACCTGTTGAAGGCCGGCCACGAGGTTGCGGTGCCTGAACGCCCGAGCCTCAAGCCCGAAGCGCGCGCCGCCTTTGTTGTGCTCGCGGATGCGATGGCGGTCGCCGAGGCCAGCGATATCATCATCCTGATGGTGCCCGACACGCCCGATGTTGAGCGCGTGCTGTTTGGTGCCAGGGAGGATGGGGGCGGCGTCGCGGCTGGCCTCTCCGCCGGCAAGCTGGTGATCGACATGTCGTCCATCTCGCCCACCGCGACGAAGGATTTCGCGCGGCGCATCAACGCGCTGGGCTGCGACTATCTGGACGCGCCCGTCTCCGGCGGCGAGGTCGGCGCCAGGAACGCCGCGCTCACCATCATGATCGGCGGCCCCGATGCGGCGTTCGAGCGGGCGCGACCGCTGTTCGAGGCGATGGGCAAGAACATCACGCTGGTGGGCGGCAACGGCGCCGGTCAGGTCACCAAGGTCGCCAACCAAATCATCGTGGCGCTTAACATTGAGGCCGTGGCCGAGGCGCTTGTCTTCGCCAGCAAGGCGGGTGCCGATCCGGCCAAGGTGCGGGCCGCGCTGATGGGCGGCTTCGCCAATTCCCGCGTCCTGGAAGTGCATGCGGAGCGGATGATCAACCGCACCTTCCAACCCGGCTTCCGAATCGCGCTGCACCAGAAGGACCTGAACCTGGCCCTGCAATCGGCCAGGGAACTTGGAGTGGCACTGCCCAACACGGCCAGCGCGCAGCAGCTTTTCTCCGCCGTCGCGGCTATGGGCGGTGCCGAGCTCGACCATTCCAGCCTCATTCGGGCCTTAGAGACCATGTCATCGCATGAAATCGGCTGAGTGGGGGCTAAATCCTGTGGATAAAGTGTCTGTTTCGCTGCCCAATGGGCGAGCAGAGTAGGAATTCGTTAATATTTAGCGGCATAAGGATCGACTTACGAGATCAGCTCTCAAGCAGTGAGGGTGATGGCTGAAATTGTTCGCGGGCGTCACCCCATGGGGTGCTGCGTTGCTTCATGGAGGTATGGTGATGAAGTTCGCGGATGTTGGGCAGCAGCTCAGGGCCTACCGGCTTGAATCGGGAATGCGGGCCGAGGAGATCGCGGCGCGGCTGGGTGTGTCGCGCGCGGCGCTGTACCGCTACGAGAAGGGCGAGGTCATCAAGCTGGAGACAATCCGGCGGTTGGCTGAACTTCTGAAGATCTCGCCGCTTTCCCTGCTCGGCATCGGTGTCGAGTATTTCTCGCGCCCCATCGCCTATGCGGAACGCCTTCGAAACCTGGAGGAGCAGGCTGACCAGGTGCTGCAGATCGGCGGCCGCCTGGTACAAGCGATCACGACCAACGCCTTCGATGGTGCGATGAGCGAAGCCTGGACCGAGGCGGCCGAAACGTCGCCCGACCGCGCCATCGCCCGCGCCGCGATCGACCAGGCGACGCAGAGCCTGAGCCAGCGTAAGCGCAGCTACCAGCAGCGCCGGCCCAACATCATCGCGGTTCTGAGCGAACCCGCCCTGCGGCGCTTCCTGAGCGACGGCGTGGCGGGCGCGCTGGACATTCCCGGTCCGACCCGCGCGCGCTGCCGCATTGCCGCCGCGGCCGAGGCGCTAAGCCTGGCGGGCATGATGGATTCCGCTCCCATGGGGCTGCAGATCGGCCTGATGCAAGGCGGCGAGCCTTCCGGCTCCTTTCGTATCCTGCGGGGGCGGGACCGGGCACATGTGGTGACCAGCCCTTTCCCGGTGGACACGCTGCCCTGGATCAGCTCCGGGGTCGCATCCATCACGAGTGCCGACGACGCCGTGGCGGCGCATCAGCGGGTGGCGGAAGCGGTATGGCGCGACGCGCTGAAAGGCGCCAGCGCCGCCGACCGGGTGCGCACGCTGGTGCGCGAAGCGGAAGAAGTTCCGGCCTGACTGGCGCAGCGCGAACGGCCCAAGCTGCGTGCGAGGCTTCCTGGTGACAACACCGTGTCGAGCATGATCGCCGATGGGCTTCCGTGCTAACCACCTGCCAGTCACAGCAGGAGCAATCGAATGAGCCTGATCTTCTACGGCGCACCCATGTCCACCGCGACCATCACCGAAGCGGTGCTGAACGAACTGGGGGTCCCGCATGAGCGGCGCATGCTGGAAATCGGCTCGAACGGCACGCAGAGCGCCGAATTCCTGGCGGTGAACCCCAACGGCCGGGTGCCCGCTTTGGTGCATGACGGCACGGCGCTCTGGGAGTCGGCCGCCATCACGCTCTATCTTGGCGAAACCTTCGGGGTAGAGCGCGGTCTTTTCCCGCCGCCCGGCGCGGGTCGTGGCCGGGCGATGAGCTGGGTGGTCTGGAGCAATGTGGCGCTGGCGGAGGCGGGCGGGCGGCTTGCGGCTGCGTTGCCCCATGGGGCCCAAGGCAATCCGGGCGGGATGGAGGCCGCTTCGGTCGACGCGGCGAACTCTGATGCGGCGGGCGCCGATGCAGCGACCGGTGCCAGGTTGGATATCGCCGGGCTGCTGCAAGTGCTGGAAGGCGGGCTCGGGCAAAGCTTTCTGCTGGGCGGTTACAGCCTGGTGGATACCCATGTCTCATCCATCGTGGGCTGGCTGGGCATGATGGGCATTGGCACCGAGCCCTACCCCGCCATCGCCGCCTGGATGGGCCGCTGTTGGTCGCGGCCGGCGCTGGCGCGGATGATGGGCCAGGGGTAGGCTAGGCTCGGGCTAGGCTTGGGCTAGGCTCAGGCCAGGGGTGGGCAGGGCGTAGGCCGGGGTCGGTCAGGGATAAGCTTGGAGTACGCCTGGGATAGGTCAGGGGTAAACCTAGGTTAGGCCGGGCTGGTCCGCCGCCGCGCCATGCGCCATGGGGGAGTATGAGTCGCACCCTTGCCCGCGCCCTACATGCCGCCGCCCGCGTCGCCACCGCTGCCATGCGGCCCGCCCGCCGGGCGGCCACCCTGGCCTTGCTGCACGAGGCGACCTTGCAGGAGGTGCGGGTGCCAACCAGTGCCGGCATCATCCGCGTGATGTGCCCCAGCAGCCGCGCCCTGCACGATCCGCACGGCTTCGGCCGGGACGAGCCGGAGACCGTCGCCTGGATCGAAGGCCTGCCGGCGGACGCCGTTCTGTGGGATATCGGCGCCAATATCGGGCTGTATGCGCTGTTTGCGGCAAAACGCGGCCTCCGGGTCCTGGCCTTCGAGCCCTCGGCCGCCAGCTTCGCGGCCCTGGTCGCCAGCGCCGAGGCAAACGGGCTGGATCGCCGCATCGACGCCTATTGCCTGGCGCTGGCCGAAGCACCGGGCCTGGCGCGGCTGGAAATGGCGAGCAGCGCGGCCGGGCATTCCATGCACAGTATCGCGGGCGGGCCGGCGCGCTTCAGTCAGGCGGTCCCGGCGATTTCGATCGACCGACTGATCACCGATTTCGGAGCGCTGCCGCCCAGCCACATCAAGCTGGATGTGGACGGCATCGAGGCCGCCATCCTGCGCGGCGGGCGCGGCGCGCTGGCCGGCGTGCAAGAGGTGTTGGTCGAAGTGGAGGGCCAAGCGGCCGAGGCAGAAATCCCGGCCATTCTGTGCGAAGCCGGCCTGCAGCAGATTGACCCCGGCCCTCGACCGAATGGCCCCAGCCTGCGCCCGCCCGGCCACGGCCTGCGCCCGATAGGGCCGACCAGCCGCAACCGGCTGTATGGTCGGAGCGACAGGATTTGAACCTGCGACCCCTAGTCCCCCAGACTAGTGCGCTACCAGGCTGCGCCACGCTCCGAATGACGCTTGGGTTAGGCGAGGTGGCGGCCCCTGTCTAGCCTTGAGGCCCCCGCACCGCGCACAGTGGCAGCATGACGAAGATCGACCCTGCCCTGCTGGGCGCCGAAGACCTGCTGGCCCTGTACCGCAGCCGCGCCCTGTCGCCGGTGGATGCGCTGCGCGACGTGCTGGAGCGTATCGCCCGGATGAACCCCTGGGTGAATGCCTTCGCGGCGATGAACCCGCGCGCCCTGGCCGCGGCCGGCGAAAGCGAGGCGCGCTGGGCCGCCGGCCGGCCGATGGGGCCACTGGATGGTGTGCCCGTCACGGTGAAGGACCTGTTGGATGTTGCGGGCTTCCCCACCAGACGCGGCAGCAAGACCACCAGCACCGAGCCCGCCACGGCGGACGCGCCATCGGTGCTGGGCCTGAAGGCCGCGGGCGCGGTCATCATCGGCAAGACCACCACCACCGAATATGGCTGGAAGTCACCCGGCGACTGCCCGCTGCACGGCATCACCCGCAACCCGTGGGACCGGCTGCGCACCCCCGGCGGCTCCTCCTCCGGCGCTGGGGCGGGGGCGGGCGGGCGGGG
>JACMRO010000219.1 GCA_014376425.1 Rubritepida sp. | reverse complement strand
TGCGGGTGTTGCCGGTGGATGCGATCTTGGCGGCGACGTTGGCCATGTCCCAGGGTGCCAGGAACTGGCCTTTCTTGACGTTGATGGCGGCGCCGGTTTCGCCGGCGGCGAGCAGCAGGGCTGTCTGGCGGGACAGGAAGGCGGGGATCTGCAGCACGTCCACCGCTTCGGCCACGGCTGCGCATTGATCGGCGGTGTGGACATCGGTCAGCGTGGGCAGGCCCGTTGTCTCGCGGATTTCGGCCAGGATCGCCAGGCCCTCGGCCATGCCGATCCCGCGGGCGGCATGCACGCTCGTGCGGTTGGCCTTGTCGAAGCTGGACTTGTAGATGAGACCGACGGCGGCCTCGCGTGCCATCTCCGCCAACGCCTGGGCCATTTCCAGCGCATGCGCGCGGCTCTCGATCTGGCAGGGACCGCAGATGAAGGTGAGCGGCAGTACGTTGCCAATGGTCAGGTTATTAATAAGGATGGTCTTAAAGTTCATTTTAGGTTTCGCCTACCAGGCCCTGGATAAACCAATGTTGTCCAGGCTTTTGCCGACTTTTCTTATAAACATGGTCGGCTAAAAGAGGATCGCCCGTGGCCGCCTCCACCAAAGCTCCTATGTCAGCAGCGGTCAACGTAAGTGTAACTGAGTAAGAGCCCTTAAGTCCTAAGGGCTCCCACATTGTAAAATGAACGTTAAGCGATTTAAATTTGCGAGTTTCGGCTAATTTTCCAACAAAATTAGAGGTACTCCCAGAATTAACAGCGTCTGGACTAACTAGTCCTAAATCGCGGCCTCTTCGTAGCGGGGTCGCCTGTAACAGAGTGTATTTAATTCCAGAACGTAGACGAGCCGAACTGTAAATTTCCATGTGTGTTTCCTCTAGACCAGCCGCGCCTGCTTCACCGCCGCCCCCACGAAGCCCGCGAACAGCGGGTGCGGCTCGAACGGCTTGCTCTTCAGCTCCGGGTGGTACTGCACGCCGATGAACCAAGGATGGTCAGGGATTTCCACGATCTCCGGCAGCACCCCATCGGGCGACATGCCGGAGAAGCGCAGGCCCACCCCCTCCAAACGATCCTTGTAGGCCACGTTGACCTCGTAGCGGTGCCGATGCCGCTCCTGGATCACCGGCGCGCCATCATACACCGCCCGCACCAGCGACCCCTCGGCCAGCGCGGCGGGGTACTGGCCGAGCCGCATGGTGCCGCCCAAATCGCCATCAGCCGCGCGCAACTCCCGCTGGTTGCCGCGCGCCCATTCGGTCAGCAGGCCTACCACCGGCTCGGGGCAGGGGCCGAACTCGGTGCTCGACGCGCCGGCAATTTTCAACAGGTTCCTGGAGGCTTCGATCACGGCCATCTGCATCCCGAAGCAGATGCCGAAGAAGGGGATTTTCCGCTCGCGGGCGAATCGCACCGCCTCGATCTTGCCCTCGGTGCCACGCTCGCCAAACCCGCCGGGAACCAGGATGCCATGCACATTCTCAAGCCGCCGCACCGCTTCCTGGTCGTTTTCGAAGATGGCGCTGTCAACCCAGTCCAGCCGCACCCGGGTGTTATGCGCGATGCCGCCATGCGCCAGCGCCTCGTTCAGGCTTTTATACGCGTCCAGCAGGCCAGTGTACTTGCCCACCACCGCGATGGTCACCTCGCCCTCCGGCGCGGTGATGCGGCCCACGATATGCTCCCAGGCCGACACGTCGGGCTCGCCATAGATGCTGAGGTTGAAGTGGCGGAGAACCTCGCGATCCAGCCCCTCACGATGATAGGCCAGCGGCACCTCGTAGATGCTGCGGGCGTCCAGCGCGGGGATCACCGATTCAGGCCGCACGTTGCAAAACAGGGCGATCTTCCGGCGCTCATTCTCCGGGATCGGCCGGTCGCAGCGGCAGAGCAGGATGGCAGGCTGGATGCCCTGGCCCAGCAGCTCCTTCACGCTGTGCTGGGTGGGCTTGGTCTTCAGCTCGCCCGCGGCCGGGATCCACGGCACCAGGGTCAGGTGCACGAACAGGCTGCGGGTGTTGCCGAGTTCGTTGCCCAACTGGCGAATGGCTTCGAGGAAGGGCAGCGACTCGATGTCGCCCACCGTTCCGCCAACCTCGACCAGGACGAAGTCGTAGGAGTCGGTGTCGGCGACCACGGCTTCCTTGATCGCGTCGGTGATATGCGGGATGACCTGGACGGTGGCGCCGAGATACTCGCCTCGCCGTTCCTTCGCGATCACCTCGGAATACAGCCGCCCGGTGGTCCAATTATCCGCGCGGCTGGCATGCACGCCGGTGAAACGCTCGTAATGGCCGAGATCGAGATCGGTCTCCGCCCCGTCATCGGTGACGAAGACCTCGCCATGCTGGTAGGGCGACATCGTGCCTGGGTCGACGTTGAGATAGGGATCGAGTTTGCGCAGCCGCACCCGATAGCCGCGTGCCTGTAGCAGCGCGCCGAGCGACGCCGCTGCAATGCCTTTTCCGAGCGAGGAGACCACGCCACCGGTAATGAATACGAACCGTGCCATGGGAACCCCGGATAGCGCGGGGCCCCCGACAACGTAACCCCCTCAGTCGCGGTGATGCTGCTGCAGCATCCCGACCATCGCGACATGCGTCTTGATGCCGGGCACCGCGAGGGTGGCTATGTTGACTCCGTGACAGGAGAAGCGCCGACGCGGGAGCCGGTTCGTTCATGGGACAGCGGTGATCAGTCGGCCGCCGGCCAGGGCGGCACGGGCTGATCGCCACGGCGGAAGCGCGTCCACATGCGGCAGTCGGCCATGATCCAGCCCTGGCCGGGCGACTCGGCGCCGGCAATGGCCGGGCATGGGGCAGGCCGCACCGCCAGGGTCACGCCCGGCCTCGGGTTCTCCCATCGCTCCCACCGCAGCATGCCAAGGTCACGGCCGAACCAGAATCGCTCGAGGTGCCGGGCGCGCGGGATGTCCCGGCCGTCATAGTGTTCGGAGATGATGGTCTGGGCTGTGAAGGGCGGCTGGGGCCGGTCACCATCCAGCCACGGATAATCAACCGCCAGGCGCCGCCAGCGGGTAAAGGCCGGGACGTAGCGCAAGGGGCAACGATCCGAAGCCGTGGTGATACGCAGTACCACGACCCGCTGACGCCACTGGGGCCCTGCCTGGTCATCGAACAGCAGCCAGCCACCGATTCCCGCTTCAGGCCCTTCCTCGCAGCCCGGTCCCTGGAACCATTGCACGCCGCCCGACCCGTCCTGCGTCATCAAAATAACGGTATCGCCACCGCGCCGGCCGATCAGGTTTCCGCCATCACCTGGTGGACCGGGCGGCACGTCCAGCCGGCCGAACTGGCGGGGGCCGTCGCCGAAATCAAAGCTGTGGTGGAAGACCGGGGCGCCGCGCCGGATGGCCGCCACGGCATCGGACGCCATCACGCCATCAAGGTCGAGCTTGCGCCAGGGCAGGGTGGGGGTTCCGGCGCGGGCGGGTGATGGGGCGCAGCCGGCCTCGAAGGGCAGCAGCCGCGGCACTTGGCAAACCCCCTGGACAAGGAAATCCTGCGCCGGAGCGCGGACAGCAAAAAGGGCGGCGACCAGAAGGCCGCCACCCCAGATCCGCCAATTGCGTCGGTTCAGAAGCCTTCGCGTTCGAGCCGCTTGCGCTCGACCTTGCGGGCGCGACGCACAGCTTCGGCCGCCTCACGCGCCCGGCGCTCGCTCGGCTTCTCGTAGTGCCGGCGAAGCTTCATCTCGCGGAACACGCCCTCGCGCTGCAGCTTCTTCTTGAGCGCTTTGAGCGCCTGATCGACATTGTTGTCACGAACGACGACTTGCACGCAGTGAACACTCCAGTGAGCGAGAGAGGGATGAAAAGCATCAAGGTGCCGCAGCCGAACCCGGCCCCGTCACCACAGTACCGAGTCTCTAGCCCAAGCCGGCGTTTTGGGAAAGCCCTTTCGCGCTACCGCAGCAGCCCCAACGCGCACGCGCCGCGATAGATCGGCCCGACGAGCAGATTGCACAGCAACGTTCGGGTCAAATGGAACCCGAGCACCAGCGGCACCGCCAGGTCGAGTGACTTGGCGGTGATGCCCATTTCCGGCATGCCGCCCGGCGCCATGCCCAGCACCACCGCAGCCGGCGGCAGCCCGGTGACCCAGCCCAGCGCGAGGCCGAGCACGGTACACAGCACGCCCAGCGCCAGCGAGGAGAACAGCGCCGCCCAAGCAAGCCGGCGGGATCGCAACAGGAATTCGCGCGTCATGCGCTGCCCCAGCGTGGCGCCCATGCCGATCTGCGCCAGGTTGACCAGGAGATTGGGCACGCCCGATGGCAGATGGTCGCTGGCCGCGAGCGCGATGGTCAACCCGAACGGGCCAAGCATCCAGGGATTGGCCAGCCCAAGCCGCCGCAACAGCAGCGCGGCCGCCAGCGCGCCCGCCAGCATGGCCGCAAGTCCCCACCACCGGACGGGCAGCCGCAGGGTCGAGAAAGCGGCGTCATCGGCGTGCTGCGCGAAGAAGCCCAGCACCAGTGGAAATGTCAGTACCACGACAATCACGCGAATGGTCTGCGCCAGCGTCACCGGCGCCATCGGCACGCCCTCGCGCTGCGCCAGGATGGCCATCACCACCACGCCGCCCGGCACGGCGGAAAAATAGCCGGTGCGGCTGTCCATCCCGGTCATCCGGGTGAAGATGGGCACCACCGCGATGCCCGCCAGGATCGAGACAACCCCGGCGACCAGCAGCGCCGGCAGGGCCGCCGCGACCGCCGCCATCACCGGCCCCGAGAAGGTCTGCCCCAGCCCCAGCCCCAGCATGATGAGGGCTACCGGCCGGATGGCAGGGTGCACCGCCACTGGCCGGAACCAGGCCAGGGCGGCGGTGGCGGCCAGCGCGCCGATCATCCAGGCCAATGGCACATGCGCCAGGGTGAACAACGCCCCACCCAGGATGGCGGTCGTGAGCGTGGTGACGTGGATCGCCCAGGGGCGCGCGGAAGATTGATGCACTGCGCCTCAGCTTCCGCCGCGGCGGGCGGGCCGTCAAACGTTGAAGCCGAATTGCGCCAGGCCGGAGGTGTCCGGCAAGCCAGCGCCGGCGCTGGTGGACAGTTTGACCAGATAGCGCTCGGCCAGGCGCTTCACCTCGCCGGGATTTTGCAGCGTCGCGACCTTCAGCCGGCTGTCGACCGCGCGCCCCTGCGCCTCGACCGACTGGAGGGCAAGCTGTTGCGGCAGGCCCAGCGCGCCGGTCACGACGGGGCGCAGCACCGGGTCGCCCAGCACGTCGAAGCTGGTCTTGGCGCGCGCCGCGCGGTTTCTGAATTCCAGCGCGTCACCCAGGCCGGGGGTCTGCATGTCCTGCTCCTCACGCAGCCGGGCGCGGCGCAGGCCGTCCAGCAGCGTAGCCTGCACCTTGGGGTCGCGCAGCGACTGGATGCCGGCGGTGGCCAGCTTCAGCGAAGCCGCAGCCTCCTTCCATCGCTTATCCGGCAGATTGTTGGCCACCGAGCCCGGCTTGGTCAGGTCGCTCAGCAGCGCCCGGCTGGCCAGCCCGGGCTGCGTCGCGGCCTGCGGAATACCCAACGCCTGGCCGATACCCGCCAGCACGCGCGGGTCGCGCAGGGCGGTGCGCGCGTCCGGCGCGCGGTCCACCGCCCGCCTGAATTGCTCCATGGTGCGGGCAAGGTCAGGCTCCTTGGCGATCCGGGCCAGGGCGCGGCTTTCCTCCGCTGGCAGCGCCGCCCGGCGGAACGCGGAGATAGCCCCTCCGGGCGTCCCGCCCAGGCTGGCGGACATCTCAGGCCTGCGCCATCTCGCGCCGTGGCGCGGCCAACGGGGCGATGCCCAGCACCTCCTCCTCGTGGCGCATGACCCGTCGCGCCAACTTCAGTGCGACGTAGCCGTCATCGCCCTCGGCCGCCGCCAGCGCCTGGGCGAGGAGGTCGCGCGCGGTGGCGCTGGTCGTGGCCTCCTGGAATTCGGCAATCAGGTTGCGCGCCGCTATGCGGCCGCCCTCACGCTCCTCATCGGCGCCGATATAGGCGGTCTGCAGGGCAAAGTAGATGCGGCGGGCGGGCGTGTTGGCCCCCTCCGGCGCCATGATCTGCTTGCCGAACAGGAAGCGTGCGCGGGCCGCCAGTTCGATGCGCGTGCGGCTGCGAAAGCGGATCGGCGCGCCGTTGACGACCATCAGGTCGCCTTGACGCAGTTCGAGAACCAGGGTGGACAAGTTTTCGTCTCCTTCGTGCATCCGGCGCCCGCCACGCGCCGTCCTGGCGCCGTAGCGGAGCTCTTTCGGGGGTTGCTCGAACCCACCGGCGCAGCATCGGCGGGCGAGCTTAACGCGCGGTGAAGCCCGGCCCGCGGGGCGCGTTTCATCGCAGGAACTGGCTGAGCGTGAGCGAACCCATGCTCGACGTCATGCGGTAGCTGGCCTCGAGCGCGTTGCGCATCGCCTGCAGCCTGGTCAGCGTGCTGGCGAGATCCACATCGGTGATGTCGGATAGCTGGCTGCGCAGCGTATCGGCGATGCCCCGGTGCCGGGTGCGGGCAGCGCCGAGCTGTTGCTCGACCGAGCCCAGCGCGCCCATCTCCTCGCTCAACGCGTTCTCAGCCGATTCCATGCCGGCCCGCAGCGTGCCGGCCAGTGCCTCGAACCCCAGGGGCTGCGCCGCCTGTGCGGGGCCCAGACCCGCCAGGCTGAGCAAGCCGCGCAGCAGGTCGCGCGCCCAGCTGCCGGTGGTCTCACCCTGGCTGCTGGCGGTGCCGTTGCGGTTGGCGGCGATGCCATAGGCCACCAGCAGCCCATCGGCGGCCGGCGCGGCGCGGCGCGGCTCGGCGCCACCCGCTGCGGGGTCCTCCAGGAAGGCGGAGAAAGGCGAGGCGCCGGGCGTCTGATCCTGCGCCGCAGCGCGCGTGGCGGCCGCCACGGCGGCGGCATTGCCGTCGGTCAGGCCGGCGATCTGGCCGCCGATCGCCATCGCAAGCGGGCTGGTCAGAAGGTTACCGGCATCCGGGACCGGCGGCTTCGAGAGGTCGCTGCCGCCGAACAGGTATTCGCCGTTCAAGCGCGTGTTCAGCAGCGTGCCCACCTCCAGCGCCGCCGAACGCGCCCGCGCCTGCACCGTGGCCAGCGCGGCCGGGTTGGCCGCATCCAGCCGCATCGCGACATTGCTGCGGAATTCGGTGGCGATGTCCTTCAGCCGTTGCAGCGTCGCCTGCACCACCCCGGTCCGCCCCAGCGCCTGGTCGATGGCGGTGGTGTAGGTCTCACGCCTGGAAATGTCGTTGCTAAGGTTGATGGCGCGCGGCGCGTCGGGCGCGATATCTCCCATCACCTCGGCGCGGCGGCCTGACGCGACCTGGCGCGACAGCGTCTCCACCCGCGTCCGGATCAGCGCGGAATCGGCGTTCAGGCGGCCCAGCGCGTCCATCAGCGGATTGCGCCCAGCAGCGCATCCCACATCGCCTGCGCCGTGCTCAGCACCCGGGCATTGGCGGCATAGGCGTTCTGCAACTGCACCATCGCCGCCATCTCGGCATCCGGGTCGACGCCGGACTGCCTGTCGATACGGCTGGCGATGCCAGCCTGCATGGCGGTCGCGGTGGCGCGGGCGCTCGTCGCCTCGGCCCGCGCCTCGGTCTGCGCGCGGACCAGCTGCGTCGCGTAATCCTCGACGCTGCGGGCGGTGGTGAGGCTGGAGATCAGTGTGCCGTCAGGCCCCAGCCCTGCCGAGGCGATGCCGCCCCAGGGCGTGCCGGGGGCCGCGCTGTCACCCAGCGCATGGTCCAGCACGCGATCGATCATCGCGCTGAAACCGGCGGGCCCACCGGGCGGGTTGGGGGTGAAGCCGGTGGGCCCGCCCGGCCCGCCCGCCACCGCGTGGGTGCCGTCGCGCACCGCCCGCGCATTGGGCGCGATGGACGGGTTGACCCGGATGGTGAGCGCGAAGCCGGCCTGGCCGCCGGCGACGTAGCCGCCCAGCCGGTCGGGCAGCTGGCCGCCCGCATCGGTGAACAGCCGAAGGCCCTGCGCATCCAGCCGGCCCGCCAGCTCGACCGCCGCCACGTCCAGCTCGGCTTGCATGCGCGGCAGCACGCGGTCGCGCAGGGTGATATTCTCGGCCAGCTTGCCGCCGGTCAGCTGCTGCGTGATGTCGTGGCGGCCCAGCATCACCCCAGGCAGACTGCCGCCGGCGCCGTAATAGCTGGACGCGCCGGCCTGGGCGGGCATGGTGCTCAATATGTCCTCTTCGCGCGTGGGCAGCGGCAGGCTCAGGCCGTTGCGGCCGACCAGCACCACGCCGCCATCGGCCTGGCGCAGCGCGCGCACCGGCACAGTCCCGGCCAGCCTGGCGATGGCGATGTCGCGCTTATCCTCCAGGTCGGCGGCCGAACCGCCGCTGGCCATGGTGGACTGGATCAGGCCAGAGAGCTCGGCGATGTGGCGCAACCCGTCATTGGCGAGTTTCACCTCGTCCACGATGCCCTGCTGCGCCTGTTGCCGCGCCGTCTGGATGGCGCCTGCGCTGTCCTGGAACTGCCGCGCGGTGTCCTCGGCGCGACGGAGCACCGCGCGCGCCAGCTCGGGGTCGGCGGGGGCGGCACGCAGCGCGGTGAAGCTCTCGCGCAGCTTGCCCAGGGCGTTTCCCAGCGTCGCGCCATCCTCGGGCCGGCCCTGGATCGCCTCGATGCCGGCCAGCAGCGTCTCGC
>JACMRO010000218.1 GCA_014376425.1 Rubritepida sp. | reverse complement strand
GATGCGCCGCGATGTGGGGCTGACGCCGAGGCTGGTGCGCGCCGAGCTGAACCGCGCCCCCTGGCAGATAGAAGCCGGCCTGCGCTAAGCGGCCGCGCCGGGGCTCAGGCGAGGTGGGTCAGGGCCAGATACTCGCGGCTCTGCATCTCGTTCAGCCGTGACGCTGTGCGCTCGAACATCGCCGCGTTCTCACCCCGCTGGTAGAGCGTATCGGGGCTCGCGGCGGCGCTGGCCAAAAGCTTGCAGCGGGCCTCGTACAGCGCGTCGATCAACGTGACGAAGCGCCGCGCGCGATCGAAATTCTCCGGGCTGAGACGCGGAATGCCGTCGATCAGCACGGTATGGAAGGCCTGGGCGACCGCCAGGTAGTCGGCCGGGCCGAGCGGGCGGCCGCACAGGTCGTCGAAGTCGAAGCGGGCCACGCCGCGCGCGGTCTGCGGCACCACCACCTCCCGGTTCAGCACGATCAACGCAGTGGGTTTGCCCCGCGCATTGCCCGTCAACTCCTCGAACGCCGCGTCCATCGCACGCTCGGCCCGGCCATCGAGCGGGGTGTGCCAGCTGGGCAGGGCACGCACCCGGTCGCGCCGGTAGTCCCGCGGGCTGTCGAGGTGCAGCACTTCGACGTGGCGCCTGATCTCGGCGATGAAGGGCAGGAAGGCGTCGCGGCCGGGCTGGCCGCGAAACAGGTCGTCGGGCGCCGTGTTGGAGGTGGCGACGACCACGACGCCTCTGGCGAAGAGCGCGTCGAACAGCCGGCCCAGGATCATCGCGTCGGAAATGTCGTGCACCTGGAACTCGTCGAAGCACAGCAGCAGAGCCTCGGCAGCGATCTGGTCGGCCAGGGGTGGGATGGGGTCGGCCTGACCGGGATGAGCCTTGCGCCAGGCATGGATGCGCGCATGCGCCTGCTGCATGAAGCTGTGGAAATGGATGCGGCGCTTGAGCGGCACGTCCGCCGCCTCGAAAAACAGGTCCATCAGCATGGATTTGCCGCGGCCGACCTGGCCCACGATGTACAGGCCGATGGGTGCGGAGGCGGCGCCATCCTCCGAGCCGCGGCGGCGGAACAGGCGGGCGAGCAGACCGCCTGATACAGGCGGGCGGGGGGCGTAGCCGCGCAGGCGGAACCACAGCTCCTGCAGATTCTCCATGATCATGGCCTGCGCCGGATCGGGGGCGTAGAGGCCGGCGTCGATGCGGGCACGGTAGGTCGGCAGCGGGCCGCGGGCGGGGCTGGGGGCGAGGTCGGCCGTTGCGGGCGGGGCGTCCATGATGGCGGCGGGGTAGCCTGGAATTCGCTCTTGGCCAAACCGGCAGCCAACGCGGTCCGATATCAGGCCTGGAACGGTATATTTTCCTTGGTTTGGGTAGTTATAGGTAGTAAGGCCTGTTTAGCTGAATGGAGTTCATACGATGGTCAGTTTGCTGTCACTGGCGCAACAATCGGCTGCTCTTGCCGCACCCGTGGGCGATGGGCAGGGGAACGCCCATCCCGATGTGCTTTGGGTGAAGCAGGCGATGCGCGATCTCGGCCGGTATCATCCGCAGCGGGAAGCGCTGCCGATCATCGATATGGAATTGCTGGCTGCGGTGCGCCGATACCAACGCGACCGCGGCTTGCGGCAGGATGGGCTGCTGCGGCCGGGTGGCCCGACCGAATGCTGCCTGCGGGCAGAGGCCGAACGGGTTTCGAGGAGGCCGCTGCCATGAGCGACATCTGGAACGATGAGATTGATAACGAAGGGTTTTCTGCCTCGTTGTCGCTGACGCCCGGAGCGCGCTACTTCGACAACATAGGCTCGGCCTTTCGTTCGCTGGACCTCGGCACGGCGGCGGACAATCTGGCCCGCTATCGCAGTGGGCGGGGTGGCACGCATGTGTTTACCAACCAAGAGATCGAGCGTCACGCTCCACTGCTTCGGTATGAGGATGAGAACCGCACTGCGTTCAAATCCTACTCGTTTGTTGGAGAGACCAGCCGAGGTATCCCTACCGGCACGCTGCAGAATTTACCCGACGGTGAGAGCGTAGCGTACGGAGACACTTCAACCCTCCGCAAATCCCGCACCGACTCTCAACGTACATGGCCTCTGGACGCACTGGCGTCGTTTCAAGGTTCGAAGGCACCGCGACCCGGCGTGGTGACGAGATAGAGATTGAAGGCGAGGTCACCCCATGACTTCGATGGCGGAAATGGCCGGCCTGGCGAATTGTTCGACTTCAATCCGGGGCAGCCAGGGCGCAGTTCCGCCGTCGAGGCCGAGGCTGCGGGTGAGGCACGTCCTTTCGAAATGCGGATGGATCGCCGTCAATCCGTCTCTGCCCTGACCCGCCGTGAACCCAACGGCTTGTTCACGTTGCAGAGCGCAACCTGGGGGCGCATTCGGTGAGGCTCTGGAAAAAGTGGTGGGGCCTGCACCCCGTTCAGCGCTGGGCGCTGCGTGTCACTGGCTGGACCGTCGCGCTGCACTTTCTGCCGCTCCAACCCTACATCCCCGCCTGTCTCGATGAAGCGTCGATTTTTCACCCGCCACGCTTGCGCGCCGAGGCGCTGGTGGAAACCTCTGACGCCATGTCCCATAGCTGGTGGCGCCATGTTGTCTTTGCTGGCCGGATCTGGATGCCGCCGTTCCAGACAAGCGATCTCAATGGCCACTGGTGGGGATGGCAATCCAACTCCGAAAGGCTCATCGTGGCCCAAATAGCCAGCAGTAGACTGTCGAATGGCACGCAAATCGAAGTGCCCGCCGCATTGACGAGGGCGATTGAAGCCTGGCGTGCTGATGCGCAAGCCCGGCGGCCGTTCGATGACAATCCCTTTCTGCAGGAATACACGCGCTTCTCCAACTGCAACATACAACGCGCCGCCTTCCTTCCCGACTGATGACCGTCGTCGATGAGGCTCTGGCGCAAGTGGCGGGAATTGCACCCCGTTTGATGCTGGACGCTGCATATTGGATGGCGGCGTTGATCGCGCCGATCGCGATGCCCGCCACCCAGTCGGGCGCATTGGTGCCGGAGTGGCACAGCGCCTCGAACACGCCGGCCTGGTCGCTGCCCAGCGCGCCGCCGCCCTGTAGCAACAGCGCGGTCTTTCGCTCCAGGCCGTGCGGCGTGTCTTCGATGGGTGGCTGGCTGCGACAGGGGCGGGCACATTGCTGCCTGCCCTGGTCCAAACCTTTTACCACGGCGCGGTTACAGCCGCCGCGTTGCACCTGACGCGCCCCGGCCCTAAGAAATCGGGGGTGTCAAGGAGTTCGTCGCATGGCGTATCGGGTAGCAGTCGTGGGTGCGACCGGTGCGGTCGGGCGCGAGATCATCAAAACTCTGGCGGAGCGCAACTTCCCGGTCAGCGAAGTGGTGGCGCTGGCCTCCGCCCGCTCGGTCGGGAAGGAGATCAGCTTCGGCGAGAAGACGGTGCTGAAGTGCCGCAACCTGGATACCTTCGACTTCGCCGGCACCGATATCGGCCTGTTCTCGCCCGGGGCCGCGATCTCGGCGGTGCATGCGCCCCGCGCGGCGGCGGCGGGCTGCGTGGTGATCGACAACACGAGCCATTTCCGTATGGACCCCGACGTGCCGCTGATCATCCCCGAGGTGAATCCGCAGCACCTGGCGCAGTTCGCCAAGCGCCGGATCATCGCCAACCCCAACTGCTCGACCATCCAGATGCTGATGGCGCTCAAGCCATTGCACGATGTGGCGCGGATCAGGCGGGTGGTGGTGGCGACATACCAGTCGGTCAGCGGCGCGGGGAAGGAGGCGATGGACGAGCTCTTCGCCCAGACCAAGGGTAGCTACGTGAACGACCCGCCGACGGTGGAGCAGTTCACCAAGCCGATCGCCTTCAACTGCATCCCGCACATCGACCAGTTCATGGATGACGGCTTTACCAAGGAAGAATGGAAGATGGCCGCGGAGACGCGGAAGATCCTCGACCCCGACATCAAGGTGGTGGCGACCTGCGTGCGGGTGCCGGTGTTCATCGGCCATGCCGAGGCGGTGCATGTGGAATTCGAGACACCGATCAGCGAGGCACAGGCGCGCGCGGCGTGGCGGAAGATGCCGGGGCTGGCGATCTTCGATAAGCGCGAGGATGGCGGCTACATCACGCCGCTGGACGCGGTGCATGAGGACGACGTGTACGTCTCGCGGCTGCGGCGGGACACGACGGTGGAACATGGGCTGGCGTTCTGGTGCGTGGCCGACAACCTGCGCAAGGGCGCGGCGCTGAACGCGGTGCAGATCGCGGAGGCGTTAGTGAAGGGGAAGATGCTGGAGAAGGCGGGGGTGTGATGGATCAGACTGCTCCCAAGGAGCCTGTGCCTGCCTCGACAAGGGACACCGTCGGAGACCTCGCACTTGTTGTGTCAGGCGCGCTGGCGCAGATCAATGTACTGAACGAGGCACTCCTGCACGCCACACGCGCGATGATGGCAGCGAGGGATGGGGATGTTTCAGGCCTGGGTGAGCAACTGGGAATGCTGCGTGAATGTCAGTCCAACGTTGAAACCCGCAGTCAGGAACTTTGGAACGATTTGGAAGGCGTTTTGAGACGCTTTGCCGGCGAACCGGATGGTTGAACCGAGCCAAGAACTGCTTCGTCGACTAGCGCTTCGCGGAAAGCTTGCGGGCGACGGCAGTGGCTCCGATGATGGCGGCAACATGCTCGAACAGCGCGTTGCCCCCCTCGAAGCCGATATGCGGGAAGTGAAGGGGATGCTTGCCCGCATCGAAGCTGCGCTTCAGAAAATGGACGCTCGTTTCGATAAGATGGAGGCGCGCTTCGAACGCTTCGATGATCGCCTGCGAAAGCTCGAAGTGGAGATCGCCGAGGTAAAGGGTACAGTCCGCCATCTGCCCACCACCTGGGCGATGATCACCACCAGCTTCGGCGCGGTATTCGCTACTGCGGGCTTCCTCTTCGCCCTGGTCGGGCTCTTCGGCCCGCCCTGATCCCCCGCACTGGACTTGGGCGGCGCCTCGCGCCACACCACCCACCATGCCGGACCAGACGCCCCAGCCCTACGAAGCCAGCCCCCGCGTGCAGGAGGCCATCCTGCGCATCGAGGCCAGGCTCGACCGGCTGGAAGGCCGGTTCGACCGCTTCGAGGAGCGGTTCCGCCGCGTCGAGACCGACCTGCTCGACGTGAAGGGCCGCGTCTCGCAACTCCCCACCGCCTGGACCCTGCTGCTCGGTGGCGCCGGCGTCACCTTCGGCATCATGGCCTTCGCGCTCGCCCTGGTGCGCATCGGGGTGACGCAGTAGCGCGCAGTCGGTAGCCGCAGGCCGCCGCGCTGGGTTGGCTGCCCAGCGATTTCAGGCGGTGCCAACCGGCGGCGCGTTGATGTCCGCGGTGCCGCGCCGGTTCTGCCACAGTGCCACGAAGTCGATCGGGTTCAGGAACACCGGCGGAAAGCCGCCGTCGCGCGTCACCTCGGCCAGAATGTTTCGGGCGAAAGGGAATAGCAGCCGCGGGCATTCCACCAGCAGCACCGGCTCCAGGCTCTGCTCGTCCACATTGACGGTGAAGATGCCGCAATAGGTTAGTTCCGCGATGAAGCAGACCTGGTCGCCCGCCTTCGCGTCGGCGCGGATCTCCAGGCTCACCTCGAACAGGTTCTGCCCGTCCTGGATCGGGCGCGCCTGAACGTCCAGCTTCAGGTCGATCTGCGGCGTTTCACGCAGGGTCGCGAAGATCCCGGGCGCACCGGGCACTTCGAAGCTCAGGTCGCGGGTGTATTGCATGTTGAGGATCAGCGGGCCGGGCGGCGCCTGTTCGGGGGCGGTGTCGGACATGGGTGGGCTCCTTCGGATCGGCGCGGGGTAGCATGCGGGCGGGGCGTCGCCAAACCGGCTGATAATATTCTTGCTTTACTCTCAAGAATAGGATTATAGACCGTCCTTCATTGAAGGAGTTCGGCGCATGCCTCCCCCCGCCCTTCACCCCCTCATCCTTGCTCCCGTCTCCCTTCTGGCGATGGCCGGCGGCGCCGCGCTGGCCCCCACCGCCTGGCCGGCGTATGCGCCCACCGTACTCGTGGCTGTGCTGATATTCCTCGTAGGCCTGGCTTTCGCCGGCTTTCTGTGGTGGCTCGCCGCCCGCAGCTTCGCCCTGCTGGCCGCGCCCGGCACCTCGCCCGAACAGATCGCCGCCCTGCGGGACCTGCCGATGGCGCTGCCCGAGGGCACTGTCCGCGCCATCCTTGCGTTGATCGTGGGCGTGGTCGGCTTGCCATTGTTGCTCTTTGCCGCGGCACTCGGCCTGTCG
>JACMRO010000217.1 GCA_014376425.1 Rubritepida sp. | reverse complement strand
CGATCGCCTTCGCGCTGATCGCTTTCGGTTCCGGCACCGTCTTCTTCCTGCGGCAAGGCGTACTGCCTTGGCAGGACTGGCTGGCGCCCTGGCTGCTGGTCTGCCTAGGTAGCAGCTTGAACCTGTATGTCAGCCCCCTGCTGGCCGTGGCCGAGGGCGCGGGCCGTGTCGACCGGGTGGCCCGTATGCGACTGATCCAGTCCATTGCCGGGTATGGCCTGATGTGGGCTTTGCTTCTTGCGCATAGCCGGCTATGGGCCGCCGCCGCCGTACCCTGCGTGGCGGGCCTGATCAGTTGGCGCTGGCTGGCGGATCGGCGCCGCCTTGGCCTGCCTCAGGTGCTGGTACACCCGCAGGCGGATGGTGCCGCTCCCGCGTCCGCTGATGCGCCACCGGCGCTGACTTGGCGCCGAGACGTGCTGCCGCTGCAATGGCGGATCGCGCTGAGCTGGGTCAGCGGCTATTTCATCTTCCAGACCTTCACCCCGTTCCTGTTCGCCCATCAGGGCGCGGTGGCGGCGGGCCGAGCCGGCTTGGCGCTGGGGGCCTGCACTGCGATCCTCGGGCTTGGCATGAGCTGGGTCAATGCCACCTCCCCCCGAATGTCCGCCGCCATCGCCCGAGGCGACCGCACTGAGCTGAAGCACATCTACTCGCGCGTGCTGGTGCGATCGCTCGGCTTCACCGCCCTGGCCCTGGCGCTGCTGATCGGCGCTGCCGTGGCGGGCCAGCATGCGGGCATGCGCTTCGCCGAACGCATCGCCGACCCGATCACCCTGACGTGCCTCGGGCTGACGACCTTGGCCAACTGCGCCATCGGCGCGATGGCGATCTTCATGCGCTGCCACAAAGAGGAGCCCATGCTTGTCCCGTCTGTGGTGATGGCCTTGCTCACATTGACGTCCGTAAGCTGGGGTAGCACCGTCAACGCGCAGTTGCCGTTCATACTCTATTCAGCCGTCACGCTCTGCATAGCGCTACCGTGGTCAATCGCGATTTTCCTGCGCTACTGGCGTAGACCGAACTGATCCAAGAGTCTGAATGCGACACTATTTTGAATTTCTCTCCTCCGGCCAAGTGCCGGACACGCTGGTGACGGTCTGCGTCCCGGTCTACAACGGCGAGCCCTATCTGCAGGAGTGCCTGGAGTCGATCGCGCGGCAGACGCATGGCGATCTAATCGCCATCATCGTGGACAACTGCTCCACCGACGGCACGGCGGTGACCTGCGCTGCGTTCGACGACCCGCGTTTCTTTTACGTCCGCAACGACACTAACCTGGGCGCCACGGGCAACCACAACCGCTGCCTGGACCTGGCGCGCGGCTGCTACGTCAAGCTGCTGTCCGCAGACGACGTGCTGCTGCCCGACACTCTTGACCGCCAGATCAAAGCGCTGGAGCGGCACCCCGATGCTGTGCTGGCCACCTGCAACTGCGTCGTCACCGATCCCCAGCTGAAGCCGCTGCAGGAGACGCACTACTTGCCGGGCCGGCAGTCCGGCAAGGCCGTGATCGCCCGTTGCGCGGCCCGCATCGAGAATCTGATCGGTGGTCCCTCCAACACGCTACTGCGGCGCGACGCCGTCGGCGACCTGCGTTTCGATCCCAAGCGCAAGTGGCTGGCCGACCTGATCCTGCATTGTCAGGTGCTGCGCCGGGGTAACTACATCAACATCGACCAGCCGGGCTTTCTGTATAGGCGGCATTTCGCCACCGATTCGGAAGTGGGCTGCCAGCCCGACATCCGCCGGGCGGATGAATCCTTCTTCGTCCACCGCTATGCGCGGGGACCGGTGGGCTTCACGCGCTTGTACTACCGGGCGCTGCGCCGCTGGTGGAACACCGCCGGCGCACGGGCGGCTTGACAATGAGCCGCCTTTCGATCTTCGCCGTCCTGCTCGTGCGGCGCGGTATGGCAGTCCTGCTGCAGTGTTGGGAGCGTGCGTCACAGCAGGCCGCGGGCGTGACCCTGGCGCCCACCGCGCGCCTAGTCCGCAGCGGTCGCGGTCGCATCGACTTGGCGGCCGGCGTCGTCATCGGGGACGGCACGCTGCTGATCGCTGCAACGCAATCGGCCGAATTGACCCAATTTACGCCCTCGGCGCTAAGCGAAGGCGCCGTGCTGCAGGTCGGCCGCGGATCGGCCATCAACGAGTACTGCAACCTCCGGGCCGCCGGCGGCGACATCCTCATCGGCGCCGACTGCATGCTCGCGCAGTTCGTAACCATTGTGGCAACCAACCACGGCATCCGGCTCGGCGAGCCGATGATCCGCCAACCCTGGGATGCCACCCGCCGCGGCGTCGTCATCGGCGACGACGTCTGGATCGGCGCCAACGTGGTCGTGCTACCCGGTGTTCGGATCGGCGACGGCGCGATCGTAGCCGCTGGCGCAGTGGTCAACACAGACATCCCCTCGCAGGAAATCTGGGGCGGCGTGCCTGCCCGTCGCATGTCCGTCCGGCGTTCAGGATGACCCAGCCCATGCACAGCTTCATCGTCGGCAGCAGCACCTTCGGGGGTCACGAGATGATGGCCGCGAAGATAATCCGAGAGGTGACGGACAGCGTCGGCCCCGTCAGAGTCATCGCGCCCCCGGCGCAGATCGACCTTTTGCGGGAGCGCCTGCCCTCGGGCGCCGATTTCGTGCCGCTGCAACATCAGGAACGTCGTTTCGAGTCGTTGTCCGGCTATCTGAATCCGGGGCTCCACGCGGCCTCGCGGGAACTGCGGACGGCCATCCGTGATTCGGCATCGCTGACTCTGGTCAATGGCGGCTTGACCGCGAACCATACGTTGACGCACGCGGCCGCCCGGGCGGCCCGTCGCGAAGGCGTGCCGGCGTGGGTCTATTACCCCATGCTGCACGACACGCGCGAACTGGCCCTGGGCGGCTTGCGCTCGATCGGGTATCGCGCGGCCCAGCGCCGCGTGGTGGCGGCCTTCAGCGGGTTCACGACCATCGACGAGCTCTGGCGCGAACGCCTGCTGGCGCGCGCGGGACGGCCGCTGGATGTCCGTGTGATTCACAACCTGCTCGATTTCGAGGTCACCTCGCGGGCGGCCCGACCCAAGCCCGGAGCGCCGGTGCGTCTGTGTTTCGTCGGCCGCTTCGACCGATACCAGAAAGGCCTGGATCTGTTGATCGAGACGCTGCAGCATCTGCGCGAGAAGCCTGGGCTTAAGCCGATGCAATGGGTCTTCGTCGGCGGCGGACCGGATGAAGCGGCGCTGCGCGAAGCCTGTGACGCGCTGGCCGGCGGCAGTCTGACGTTCGAATTCCACGGCTGGCAACGCAGCGCCATCGGGCTGATGAGCGGATGCCACGCGCTGGTGCTGCCCTCCCGGCTAGAGGGCGTTCCCACCGTAGTGGCGGAAGCGCTGACCTTGGGATTACCAGTTTTCGCCTATGCGATCCCGGGCGCGGATCGGATGCTGGAGCGGGACACGTTGATCGAACCGTTCGATAAGGCGGCCATGGCCGAAGCGATCGCCGATTTCGCAGAGGAGGCGGCCACTCGTCTGGCCTTGCCGGCAGCGTCGGCCTACCTGGACCTGCTGCGCGACCGCGGCCGTTTCCGGGAAGAGGTCACCGCCGTCTATGGTGCCGATGTACCACCCAAGGCTCGACGTCAATGAATCTTTTGCTGCGCTGCCTAAGCATGCTTTTCCTTCTGGCTTGGATGGTGTTGGGAACATTTCGCAGCAGCGGCCTCGATTACGTCACCTACCTGAAGGAATTCATCGACCCGGTGAACAACCTTACGAGCTATGAGGTCGGGTATGTCGCGCTGATGAGCGCCGTTCGCCCCCTGGGTGGCTTCTGGCTCGTCCTGCTGATCGCCAACACGACCTTCTTTGTGGCCCACCTCAGGGTCACTGCGCGCATCGTGTCCTGGCCGCAGGCGGCGGTTTTCATGTTCTATCTGAGCTACGTGGGCCTGTTCCTGATCTACGGATCACCGCGACGCCTGATAGCATTCGCTTTGATCTCGCACAGCCTGTTCGTGCTCGCCTTCCAGCGCGAGAAATTTCGCGCGCACCCCTGGCGCCATGCGGTCATCACTGGGGTCGCCGCGTCGTTCCACGTGTCCGCGCTGGTCTTTGTGCCGGTGCTGGTGGCCTACACCTATGGGCTGTCTATGTTCAGCAGCGCGCGGAGAATTCTACTGATTGTTGGTGCGATGGCTGTCGTGGGCGGTGCGCTCTATGCGGGCGGCGCCATTGACTACATCGACACTAAGATCGGTTATTACTTGTTCTATGCGGCAGCGGAACAGGAGTACCTGGACGAGGTGCCCAGCGTCACCAGTGGCCTCATCAAGCGCTTCCTCGCGATCTCGCTGATCTGGTATGGAATGCGTCAGGCGCCGGGGCCGCGCCGCCCGCTGCTTGACCTGTGCTTGATCGAAGCTTTCCTATACGGCGCCCTCGGCTCGCTGAGCCCGGTACTGGCCGTCGTCTCGTCGTATTTCTCGGTGGCCTATTTGATTCCGGCCCTGAGATTCCGGCGCGCCAACGAAGCCCTCTCGCTGCGCGGACTGATGTTCATGACAGCGGCCGCCCTCTACTTCGTGCCCACTGCGCTGGGCCTAATTCGTTTGTTTGGTCATGAATACTCCCTCTGAGTCTCCTCGCGTCACGCTGGTCAGCGGATCCTGGCCGCCGGCTATCTGCGGTGTCGGCGACTTCATGTACCGCATGTGGGAGGAGCTGACCCGCTCGGGACATACCGCCGACCGGCTGACGCTTGAACGCGGTGACGTGGGCGCGTCCCTGCGCGCCTGGGCGGCGAGCTTCGGCCGCAATCGGCTGGTCTACGTCTCCTACCCAACGGAGGGCTACGGCAAGTCGCTGCTGCCCTTCCTGCTAGTCTTCGGCGACCGCCGCAAAGTCGTGCTGCACATGCACGAATACAGCTCGAAGAACCGCTATTGCCGCTTCCTGCTACGCCGCTTCCAACGCATGGACCGGCTGTTCTTCAGCAACCGCGAGGACTACCAGCGTTACTTCGTCGATTGCGGCCTGTCCGCCGACTCTCCGAAGGTGGCCGGTTGGCGCGTCATGCCAACGCCGTCCAACATCCCTGTCACCGCTTCGGAGGGGCTGCGCAGTCCCGTCCGCGTCAAGATCATCCACTTCGGACAGATTCGTCCGCTCAAGGGGCTGGAGGAACTGGCCGCGGTGATGGGCTCGTTGCGGGACGAAGCAGTGGACCGACTCCTGATGGGCGGTGTGCCGAAAGGCTATGAGGGCTATGCCGGCGAGATCGCCGAGCGCTTCGCGTGCGCCGGCGTGACGGTTAGGTTGAACCTGACGCCGGAACAGATCTCTCAGGAGATGGCCTCGGCCCATGTGGGTATTTTCGCCTTTCCCGATGGCGCGGATGAACGCCGGGGATCGCTGATTGCCGCGATGGCGCACGGTGTGCTGTGTGTCACAACCCATTCGGGCCGCACGCCCCAGTCGCTGAAGGACGCCACGATCGGTGTCGAGGTCAAGGACGGATCGTCCGCCGAAGCGCTGGCGTCCGCGCTGCGTCAGGCGTTGACCGAGGTTGACAGCAGCGGCAACCGCCAGCGCGTCGCGCTGTCGCGTCAGATCGGCGCCAATGCCAGCTTCCGCGGAATTTCTGATCTGCTACTACAGGCTTGAGCCCCTCCTGCAACCACGCACTCCTCCCTCATGATCGTCGGCAACCTCTACTTCATCAAGAACACCAACGGCCTGTTTTATTACGGGGCCGACTACCTTCGCGATCAGACCGACCTTATCCGCGAGATCCTCGTCCGACCCGCGCTAGCCGAGGCCGCCCGCGCGATGTTCCCTGGGGTGTCGATCGTTACGTGCGAGAACGCGCACGCGCTCTGGCACCACGCGAAGCAGGCCAGCCATCGGGGCGATGTCCTTTACACGCCCACCCCGCACCCGTTACCGCTGATCGATCGGCAATGGGTCGTCGTGCACGACGCCTATCCGTTCCTTGCCAGCAAGGGTCGCCTCAAGCGAATGCTGCTACGGCTATCGTTGGCGATGTCGCGCTGCCGCGTGGCGTTCATCAATGAATCCGAGACCTTGGGCTTCGTTCACGCGCTCGGTGTCATGCCTGCTCGGCTGATCTTCGCGCCAAACAAAGTGGCCGACTCTGACCGTCCACCCCGGCCGGCCAGCCCTCCCGCCCTACCGCTCAAGGTCGGCCTCGTCGGCACGGATTCGTCCAAGAAGCGCTACGACGAACTTCTGCAGGCCGTGACGGCGGCGGGTCTTCAGTCTTCTATCGAGCTGTGCTTCTACGGCCATCGCACGCCCTACTTTGAGGGCGTCTGCCAGCGCCATCAGGAGGCCTGCGTGACGCTGCAGGAGAGCGACCGCTGCTCGCTGGATGACTTCCTGACCAGCATTCACGCCTTGGTGTCAGTGGCCGACCTGGAGGGATTCGGACGTCCCATCGCGGCGGCGCTAACCGCGGGTGTTCCCTGCCTCCTGCGGAGGAAACCAGTCTTCCAGGAGTTCTTCTCAACCGCACGTTTCTTCGACGACACCGGCTCGCTGGTGGCCGCCCTCGCGGAGGCCCTGCGCAGCGGGTTCCCCGAACAACCTCCCTACTCACCGCCAACGCGGGTGCGGGAGGGTTTTCGCTCAGCGAGTGCGACCCTGCGCTCAGACGGCCGGTCGGCTCCCCGCTGATTCCCGTTCAGTTCCTTAACATGTCCAAGCTCACCCTCTCCATCGTCAGCCACGGCCAGGCCGCGCTGATCGCGCCGCTGCTGGATGATCTCCATCGACTAGCGCTCGCCGACGTCGAGCTGATCGTCACCGTCAACATCCCCGAGAACGAAGGCCCGTTCCAAGGCAGGCACCTGCCCATCCGCCTGATCCGCAACGCCGCGCCCAAAGGCTTCGGCGAGAACCACAACGCGGCCTACGGGCAGTCGACCGGGGACTACTTCGTCGTCGTCAACCCGGACATCCGCCTGCCCGCGCTGGACGTGGACCGACTGCTGGCGCCGATGGCGGATCCGAAGGTCGGCGCGGTCGCGCCGGTCGTGCTGAACAGCAGCGGCGGCGTCGAGGACAGCGTGCGCCGCTTCCCGACGATCCCCGGACTGGCCCGTCGGGTGCTGCTCGACCAGCGCGCTCCGGGCTACGTGTGGCGGCACCAGCCGATCGACGTGGATTGGACCGCCGGTATGTTCGTAGTCTTCCGCCGCGCCTGCTTTAAAGCCATCGACGGCTTCGACGACCGGCGCTTCTTCATGTACTTCGAGGATGTGGACATCTGCCGCCGGATGCATCGCGCCGGCTGGCGCGTAGTGCTGCAACCTGCGGTGACCGTCATCCACGACGCGCAGCGCGCCAGCCGCAGGAGCTGGAAGCACCTTCGGTGGCACCTAACCAGCGCCGCGCGCTACTTCTCGGGTCTGTAGGAGCCAGCGCGCCACCTTAACGCGGCGTCAACACGAACAGTGGCACGCGCGAGGCGTCGAAGGCGTTGCGGCGCCCGGCTTGTTGGCGCCGATCTAAATCTGACCCACCGCGCCGATCCAATATTGACCCGGGGATGCATGCCGACCAGGTGATGGTCGGCTGTGGATAAGTGTAGTTCTATGTCTGTTTCGTTGACCTCCCTGCGGCCGTGTTGTTCGCGCGGGGGAAGACGCAAAGGCCGTAGGCCGTAGCGGATTCCCCCGCGCGCTGCTCGCTCAGATATCGGCCTCGGGTAGCGTCTGCTTGTCAGCCTTGCGCGCCTGCTCGCGCGCCTTGATGCGCTTCTTGGCCACCGCCGTGCTGTGCAGGAAGCGGTAGCTCTCGTTGCCCGTCTCCACGATGTGGCAGTGGTGCGTAAGCCGGTCCAGCAGCGCCGTCGTCATCTTGGCGTCGCCAAACACCTTGGACCATTCGGCGAAGTCCAGGTTGGTCGTGATCACCACACTG
>JACMRO010000216.1 GCA_014376425.1 Rubritepida sp. | reverse complement strand
CTGCTGGACCATGCCCGCGGCCGCGGCATCGAGATGCTGATGTCGCTGCCGATGGAGCCGCAGGGCTACCCGCAGAACGATGCCGGCGACCGGGCGCTGCTGACCGGGCTGACCCCCGCCGCCAATGAGGACCGGCTGATGTGGGTGCTGAGCCGCTTCCACGGCTATGTCGGCGTGGTGGGTGCGCTGGGGCCGCTGCGGGGCGAACGCTTCGCTGCGCTCAGCGAGCCCTTCGGCACCATGCAGGACAATCTGCGCCGCCGCGGCCTGCTCTACATCGACCCGCGCCCGGGTGCCCGCAACCCGGTGCGCGCCTGGGGCCGCTCCATCGATGTGGTGGTGGACGAGCCGGCCACGCGCAACGATATCGACCTCAGGCTGGGCACGTTGGAGCGGTTGGCGCGCGAGCGCGGCATGGCGCTGGGCCTGGCCGGCGAGGTTACGCCGGTGCTGCTCGACCGGCTGCTGGCCTGGGCTGAGGGGCTGGAGGGCAGGGGGCTGGTGCTGGTGCCGGTGTCGTCGCTCATCCGGCGGCCGGAGGCGACGCGATGAGCCTGCCCCTGAGACCCAATGTGGGCGTCGTGCTGTTCAGCCGCGCCGGCCTCGTGCTGGTCGCCCGCCGTGCCGATTTCCCCAACGCCGAGGGTACGGCCGGCGGCTGGCAACTGCCCCAGGGCGGGATGGATGCGGGTGAGGACCCCTACCCTGCAGCGCTGCGCGAGCTGAAGGAGGAGGTCGGCACCGACCATGCCTCGCTGCTGGCGGAATACCCCGGCTGGCTGGATTACGACCTGCCGGCGGAACTGATCGGCCGTGCCCTGGGCGGCAAGTGGCGGGGGCAGACGCAGAAATGGTTCGCGCTGCGATTCGGCGGCGAGGATGGCGACATCCGGCTCGACCTCGACCCACATCCGGAGTTCGACGCCTGGCGCTGGGCGCGGCTGGAGGAGCTGCCGGGCATGGCGGTGGAGTTCAAGCGCGCGATCTATGAGGCGCTGGCGCGGGAATTTGCGCCGTTCGCTGCGCCGCCGCGGAAGTGAGAAGGGTGCGCTTGGCAGGGAGGCAGAAGGCCCTGGACCCAGCCCCTGACCTGGCGCGCGGCGCCGCCTACAGCATCGCCATGCCACCATTGACGTGCAGCGTGGTGCCGGTCACCCAAGCCGCCTCGTCCGACGCCAGATAGGCCACGGCGGCTGCCACATCGGCGGCAGAACCCATCCGGTTGAGGGGAATGCGGCTCAGCAGCGTCGCTTTCTGGGTTTCGTTCAGCTTGTCGGTCATCGGCGTCTCGATGAAGCCCGGCGCCACCACGTTCACCGTGACGTGGCGAGGCGCGACTTCCTGCGCCAGCGACTTGCTCATGCCGATCAGCCCGGCCTTGGCGGCGGCATAGTTCGACTGGCCGGCATTGCCCATTACGCCCACGATTGACGCGATGGAAACGATCCGTCCGGCGCGCCGCTTCATCATTCCGCGCAGCGCGGCGCGCGCCAGGCGAAAGGGAGCGTTCAGGTCCACCTCCAGCACCGCGTTCCAGTCGGCATCCTCCATCCGCAGCGCCAGGCGGTCGCGGGTGAAGCCCGCATTGTTGACCAGGATGTCGAGCCGGCCCTCGGTGGCCTCGATGCCCTCGACCAGCGCCGCCGGTGCCAGGGGGTCGGCCAGGTCGGCCACGGCCACGCGGGTGCGTTCGCCCAGGCCCGCGGCCACCGCGTTCAGCTCCGCCTCGCGCCGGCCGCTGAGCACGACATGGCACCCCTGGGCGTGCAGCGCCTGGGCAATGGCGACGCCGATCCCCGATGAGGCGCCGGTCACCAGCGCGATGCGGCCTGCGAGCTTGAACATGGCGTGTCCTCAGAATCGTTTGGCGAGCCAGAAGCGGTCATGCCCGAACGGCATGCCCTCCAGCCTGCCGAAGACGGTGTAGCCGAGCTTTTCGTAGAACGGCCTGGCCTGAAAGGAGAAGGTGTCGAGGTAGACGCCCATGCAGCCGCGGGCGCGGGCCTCCGCCTCGATGGCGGCCATCACCTGACGGCCGACGCCGCGGCCGCGCAGCCTATCGGGCAGGTGCAGTAATTCGATGAAGACCCAGCCGCCCCAGCTGCGGCCGATGGCGCCGCCGGCTGGCGCGCCCGCGTCGTCGCGCCACAGCACGGCAAGGGGCACCGGCGGCTGGTCCAGTGCGCCGAGCACCGCACGGTTGAAGGCGAGCAGCCCATCCAGAACCGCCTGGCGGTCGGCCTCACTGGGCGCGGCGGTGACGTGCAGGCTCACAGCGACTTCAGGAAAGCTTCGATGTCCGCCGGCGTGCCGATGGCGCTGCTGGTGGCGTCCGGTGCGTTGCGGCGGCCCAGGCCGGTCAGCACGCGGCCGGCGCCGATTTCCACGAACCGGTCGCAGCCCATCGCCACCATCGCGGCCATGCATTCGCGCCAGCGCACCGTGGCGGTGACCTGGCGCACCAGCAGGTCGCGGATCGCATCGGGGTCGGTCACCTTCGCCGCGGTGACGTTGGCGACCAGGGGCGGGTTGGGCGGTGAGATGGCGGCCCCCTCCAGCGCGGTGCGCATGGCATGCGCGGCGGGCTCCATCAGCGAGGAGTGGAAGGGCGCCGAGACCGGCAGCAGCATGGCGCGCTTCACGCCGGCGGCGCGGGCGATCTCGATGGCGCGCTCGACGGCGGCACGGTCGCCCGAGATCACCGACTGGCCGGCGCCATTATCGTTCGCCAGTTCGACCACCCCGCCACCCTCGCCCTCCTCGCCCTCCTCGCCCCCTTGGGCAGCCTCTTCGCAGATCGCGCGGGCCTGATCGGCATCCGCCCCCAGCAGTGCGGCCATGGCGCCGCTGCCGGCAGGCGTGGCCTGCTGCATGGCATTGCCGCGCAGCCGCAGCAGCCGCGCCGCCACCGCCACGGTAAAGGAGCCGGCGGCGGTCAGCGCGCTGTATTCGCCCAGCGAATGGCCGGCGACCAGCGCGACCCGGTCGGCCAGGGTGAAGCCGCCCTCGCGTTCCAGCACCCGAACCACCGCCAGCGACACCGCCAGCAGCGCCGGCTGGGCATTGCTGGTGAGCGTCAGCTCATCGGGCGGGCCTTCGAAGATCAGCTTCGACAGGTGTTCGCCCAGCGCGTCGTCCACCTCCTGGAAGGTTTCGCGCGCGATGGAGAAGGCCTGGGCCAGCTCGCGGCCCATGCCGGGCGCCTGGCTGCCCTGGCCGGGGAAGACGAAAGCGATGGTCATCTGGCACCTGCTGCGGCTGGATTTTGGGGCTGGATTCAGGATCGGCTTTGCGGCGGGTGGCCGAGGAAGTCAACGCGGCCACCACCAGCCAAGCGGGCAGCCACGCGGGCCGCCCGGTTGCGGTGCGGCCTACCGCGCGTCCGGCAGCCCGCGCCCCGGTGTCCAGACCGGATCGGGCACCGTCCACAATGCCGGCTCGCTCATCGCATCGGCGATGCGGCGGCACACCACGTCCAGGATCGCCTCGCCCTTGGCCGCCGTGGCCGCCCGGGCATCGCCCCGCACCCCGGTCGGCGCCGCCTTCTCCCAGAAGCTGTAAAAGCGGGAGTAGCCGGCGGGGGTGGGCGGCGTGTTCAGCGGTGCCGGCGCCAGTTCCATCCGCACCTGGGCCGGGTCGAGCGCCAGCCAGACGCTGGTCTCGGCTTCGCAGGCGTGCATGACCTGCGACTGGGTGTCCAGGATCTGGCCGATCTCGGCTGGCGCGGCCTGCGGCCAGGTGATCGACACCACCGGCATGGCGAATTCATGCGCTGCCTCGCGCACGCCGACCGCCAGCGGCTCGATGTTGCCGCCATGGCCGTTCACCACCAGCAGCCGGGTGAAGCCCAGCGCGCGCAGGCTGCGCACCACGCTGCGCAGCACCGCGTTGAAGGCGGCGTAATCGGCGCTCAGCGTGCCGCCGAAGGGCAGGTGGTGCTCGCTCAGGCCCAGCCAGATCGGCGGCAGCACCACCGCGGTACACGCTCCTTGGCACGCCGCCAGGTCGGCCGCCCGCAGCGCGATCTGATGCGCGATGAAGCTGTCGGTCCAGACCGGCAGGTGCGGGCCGTGCTGCTCCAGGCTGCCCACCGGCAGCACGGGCAGGGCGCCGGCGCCGGCCAGGGCGCGCAGTTCGGGGCCGGTCATCGTTTCCCAGCGCATGGGCGTATCCTTTCAGGGTTTCGCAAGATGTCCGGGCCATCATGGCACTTCCCCTGCCCGCGAGAAGCGTGGGCCCTTGGCGCCAGTCGCCGCGGTTGCCGCGGCAGGCTGCGCGCCCCCTAGCAGGGACCATGCCGCAATGGAGACAGCAACCAGCGACCGTTGGAAGCGGCAGGCGATGGAGGGCCAGCTGCGGCTGGCCGGCCGCTTCCCCGGCGCCAACCTTGCCGTGCTGCATGCGGTGACGCGCGCCAGGTTGGCGGCGCTGCGCGGCGGCATGCTGGGGCCGGACCCGGTGCTGGCGGCACTCACCGCCGCGGTCGAGCGGCGCGACGCGGCGGCGCAGGAATGGGCCGGCCGGGAAGCGCTGTTGGCCGCCGGCCAGGCCGAGCTGGAACAGATCCAGGCCGAGTTCTGCGCCGCCGACGCGACGGGGGTGCTGGACACCCTGGGTTGGCAGGCCGGACGGCCGGCGCCGCTGCGGCTGGGCGGCTCGGCCCTGGCGCGCTGGCAGGCGTTGGCCAGCGCGCGGCTGCCACGGCTGGTCCACGCCGTACTGGCGCTGGAGGAAGCGCGGCCCGCCCTGCTGGCCGAGCATGAAGCAGCGCGTGCCGCCCGCATCGCCGCGCTGGCGCGCAAGCTGATAGGCCATGCGGGCCTGTCCTGGCACAGCATGCCAGGGCCTGCGGACGACACGCTGCCACCGCCGCTGCGCGCCGCGACGCTGGAGGCGCGCGGGGCGGCAGGGCAGCGCCTGGCGCTGCATTGGCGGCACGATGCGGCGAACGGCATGGAATGGCTGCGCTGGCAGTCGCAGTCTGGCCACGCGCGCGAGGGTGGCGGCGTGGCCGGGCGGGCGGCGGTGCTGGCGGTGCTGCAGCCCCTGGCCCTGGCCGCCTGACGCGCCCTTGCGACCGGCGCCGGCCGGCCACACATTACGAAAATGCTTCACATCGTATGGTTCAAGCGCGACCTGCGGGTGGCCGACCACGCACCTCTGGCCGAGGCGGCCGCCGCCGGGCCGGTGCTGCCGCTCTATGTGGCCGAGCCGGATTACTGGCGGCTGAGTGATGCCTCGCCCCGGCAATGGGCCTTTACTCGCGGCGCCGTGCAGGACCTGGCCGCGCGGCTGGCGGCGATGGGCACATCGCTGGTGGTCCGTGTCGGCGACGTGGTGGAGGTGCTTGAGGCGCTGCGCCAGCGGCATGGCGCCCTGGCGCTGCACAGCCATGAGGAAACGGGCAACCTGTGGACCTTCGCGCGCGATCGGCGTGTGGCCGCCTGGGCCCGCGCGCACGGCGTGGCCTGGTCGGAGCATGCGCAGTTCGGCGTGCGCCGCCGCATGCGCGACCGCGACCACTGGGCGCGCTTCTTCGCCCGCCGGATGGAGGCGCCGATGATCGCCACCCCGGCCCGGCTGCACGGCACGGACGAGCCGGTGGGCCGGCTGCCGGAATGGGCGCGCGAGGATGGCCTGACGTCCCTGCAACCACCTGGCCGCGCCGCCGCGTTGGACCTGCTGGACAGTTTCTTCGCCGGCCGCGGTGCCGACTACCGGCGCGGCATGTCCTCACCCATCAGCGGCGAACGCGCCTGTTCCCGGCTTTCCCCACATCTGGCGATGGGCAGCCTGTCGATGCGCGAGGCGGTGCAGCGGGTGGCGGCCGAGCTGGCGCGGGCCGACCCCGTCATCGCACGGGGCAATGCGCAATCCCTGCTGTCGCGGTTGCACTGGCACTGCCACTTCATCCAGAAGCTGGAGAGCGAGCCGGAGCTGGAGCGCCGTGCCGCGCACTCGGCCGCGGAGGCGGCCCGCCGCAGCACCGCGCCAGACGACCCACGGCTGCTGGCCTGGGCGCAGGGCCGCACCGGGCTGCCTTTCCTGGATGCCTGCATGCGCAGCCTCATCGCCACCGGCTGGCTGAACTTCCGCATGCGGGCGATGGTGCAGGCGGTGGCGAGCTATCATCTCGCGCTCGACTGGCAGGCCAGCGGCACCCGCCTGGCCCGGCTGTTCATCGACTACGAGCCCGGCATCCACTGGCCGCAGGTGCAGATGCAGTCCGGCGCCACGGGCATCAACACGCCGCGCATCTACAACCCGATCAAGCAGGGGCTCGACCAGGATCCGGATGCGGTGTTCATCGCCCGCTGGGTGCCGGAGGTGGCGTCGCTCGCCCCGCCGATGCGGCACATGCCCTGGCTGGCCGGGGGTGCGGTGCCCATCGTCGAGGTGGCGGAAGCGGCCCGGGCGGCGAAGCTGAGGATCAGCGCCATGCGGGCCGAACCTGGCTTCCAGGTGGCGGCGCGCGGCGTGTTCGAGCGGCATGGCAGCCGGGCGCGGACCTTTGGCAATGATCACCCGGTGGAGACGCGGGCACGGGCGGCGCAGAAGGCGGCGAAGGCGGGCCGGCAGGCGGTGCTGGACCTCTAATCCCCCGTCCGAATGAAATTCGCGGCCTTTTCCGCGATCATCAGCGTCGTCGCCATCGTGTTGGCCGACGTCATCGCCGGCATGATCGACGCATCCACCACCCGCAGCCCTTCCATGCCGTGCACCAGCAACCGGTCGCTCACCACCGCCATCGGGTCGGTGTCGGGGCCCATCTTGGCGGTGCCGATCAGGTGGTAGGTGGTCACCCCGTTGTTGCGCGCGAAATCCAGGAATTCATCGTCGCTTTGCACGTCGGTGCCAGGCAGCGTCTCGCCTTCCAGGAAGGGCGCCAACTGCGGCGTGTTCAGCAGCCGGCGCATCATCCGCAGGCCGGCGATGTGCACGCGGCGGTCATTTTCGGCCGAGAGGTAGTTCGGCTGGATTTCCGGGTCCTCCCAGGCATTGGTGCTTCGCGCGCGAACGTGGCCCGAGCTTTCCGGCCGATGCTGCCAGGAACCGGCGGAAACCCCGGGATAGTCGTCCAGGATGTAGGTCTTGCCCGGCTTGTAGCTGCCCGGCGTGAAGACGCATTGCAGGTCGGGCTGGTCGAGCCCCTCGAAGCTCTTCCAGAAGACGAAGACGTGGCTGGGCGCTGTGGCCAGGATGGACGGGCGGCCGGTGGCCCATTTCAGCAGCTCGGCGCCCAGCCGCCAGCCGCGCGCGAGCTCGTTCAGCGTCACCGTGCCGGGCTTCGCGCGCATGATGAAGCGGCTGGCATAATGGTCGCGGAAATTCTCGCCCACGCCGGGCAGCACATGCACCGGCGTCACCCCCAGCTGTGCCAGCAGCCCGGCCGGTCCCACGCCGGAGATCTGCAGCAGCCGTGCCGTGTTGGCGGTGCCGGCGGAGAGAATCACCTCGCGCCGCGCGCGGATTTCGGTGCGCGGCCCGTCATGCGCCGCGGCGTATTCGAGGCCGACGCAGCGTTTGCCGTCGAAGAGCAGCTTGGTTGCCCGCGCATTGGTGCGCACCGTCAGATTCGACCGGGCCATGGCCGGCCGCAGCCGGCCGCGCGCGGCACTCACCCGGCGGTTGCCGGCGATGATGCGCTGGAAGTAGCCCACCCCCGCCTGCTCGCCGCTATTGTAATCCACCGCGCGCGGGATGCCGGCCTGCACGCAGCCCTCGATGAAGGCTTCGGAAACCGGGTGCATCCAGTCCATGTCGGTGACCGGCATGCCGCCCTCGGTGCCGCGCGTCTCGCCGGCCTGGCCGACACGGCGTTCCGACCGCTTGTAATAGGGCAGGCAGTCGGCATAGCCCCAGCCGCGATTGCCGCGCTGCGCCCAGTTGTTCAGATCATCGGGCTGGCCACGATTATAGACCATGCCGTTGATCGAGGTGCTGCCGCCCAGCACGCGGCCCTGCACGGTGGCGATGCGGCGGCCGCCGGTCAGCGCCGTGGGCTCGGTGCTGAACTGCCAGGACACGGCGGGGTTGGACAGGGTTTTGGAGAAGCCGGCAGGCATGTGAATCCAGGGATTACTGTCGGCCGGGCCGGCCTCCAGCACGCAGACGGTGTGGCGGCCATCCTCGCTCAGCCGGTCAGCCAGCACCGAGCCGGCGGCACCGGACCCCACGATGACGAAGTCGAACGTGTCTGGCATGGCTGTCTCCCTGAGCGAGCCTAATACGCGGCCCGGTTAACTGGAAACTCACCCTGCCCTGGGAAACTGAGATTTCATTTCCTGGAGGATGCAGTGCCGCTGGCCCGCGCGGAACCCGACAGCACTGCGGAGTTGCGTCAGCTGATTGCGACGCTCGAAGGCAGCGGCCTGGCCGAGCGGCGCGCCGATGTGCGGACGTTGCTGACTCACTCCCGCGCGGTGCTGGCGGCTACCGGGGCGCGCCCGCCGCCATCGGCCGGCAAGGCATGGCGAAAATTACGCGCGGTGGGCGGCCTGGTGCTCGATGCCGGCTGTGTGGCGATTGCCAGCTTCGCAGGGATCGCCGCCATGCTGGGCCGTGGCGGCTGGTTCGCGCCCATGCTGCTGCTGGCTTGTGCCGGCTGGGCCGTACTGAGGGTGCGGCTGTTGCGGCAGGGCCTGGCCGAGGCACCGCACCTGGCATCCTACCTGGCGGGCTGGGCCTGGGACTGGGTGGCGGAGGCTTCCAGCGACGCCGCAACCCAGCGGTTGCACCGACGCCTGGCAGCCTGGAGCATCATGGCCGACTG
>JACMRO010000016.1 GCA_014376425.1 Rubritepida sp. | reverse complement strand
CCGGCCCCCCTCCGCCGCGGCCAATGGGGGGAGGGGGGCGGGGGCGCCCCCCCGCGCGGCCGGGGGCCGCCCGGCCTGCGCCGTGCAGGGGGGCCCGATCGGAGATGCCGGCGTGCTGGCGGGCGACGAGGCCACCGCCGCCGGACTGTCGCGCCGGCTGGGCGCCGTGGCGCTGCCGGCCGCGCAGTGCCTGGCGCCTCTGCCGGCCATCCTGGCCTCGGGCGTGCCCGTCGTCGGCGTCGCCCGCATCCTGTGGCAGGAGGGGGGGGGGGCGCTGCCGGTGCTGGCCGAACCCAGCTTCGCCGCCGTGCGCGCGGGGGTCGAACAGAACAGCGAGCAAGACGGCCCGGACCTCGGCCGCCGCATCAAGGGCCTGTCCGAGCAGGACGCCCTGGGCGTGGTGCGCGACGCGGTGCGGGCCGAGCTGGGGCGCATCCTGCGGCTGCCGCCCAGCGCCATCGCGCTGGACGCGCCGCTGCCCGGCCTGGGGCTGGACAGCCTGGGCGGCATGGAACTGCGCACCGGCCTGGAGCGCCGCATCGGCAGCGCCGTGGCGCTGAGCGCGGTGACGGAAGACCTAACCGTCGAAACCCTGGCCCGGCGCATGCTGGAGAGCCTGTCCGGCGCGCCGGTCGAGGAGGAGGCGCTGGCTGCTCGCCTCGCGGCTTACGAGCCCGAACCGATGAAGGATGCGGCCGAGTGAGCGGCAAGGCCATGGGGCTGACGCTGGCGGCGCGGGCCGCCCTGCTGGCCCGCCTGGGCCGGCGTGAGCCGCCCACCCCCAACACCACCGCGGGGCGCGACTTCGCCACCCTGCCAGCGGCGCGCGAGATGGCGCTGGTCCGCGCCGGCGCCGAGCAGATGGCCATCCCCAACCCGTTCTTCCGGGCGCATGAGGGCGTGGCCGGCGGCCACAGCACCATCGGCAACCGTGAGGTCGTCAACTTCTCCAGCTACAACTACCTGGGGCTGAACGGCGACCGCCGGGTGGCGGCGGCGGCGCATGCGGCGATCGACCGCTACGGCATCTCGGCCAGCGCGTCGCGCATCGCATCGGGCGAACGGCCGGTGCATGCGGCGCTGGAGGGCCAGCTGGCGGCGCTGTACGGCACGCAGGCGGCGCTATGCTTCGTCTCCGGCCACGCCACCAATGTCACCGTCATCGGCCACCTGCTGGGGCCGCGCGACCTGATCGTGCATGACGCGCTGGTGCATAATTCCGGCGCCGAAGGGGTGCGGCTATCGGGCGCCAAGCGCATCGCTTTTGCGCATAACGACTGGGCGGCGGCGGAACGTGAACTGGCCGCCCATCGCAAACGCCACAGCCGCGCGCTGATCCTGATCGAGGGCCATTACTCGATGGATGGCGACATGCCCGACCTCGCCAGGTTCATCGACATGGCGCGCCGCCACGACGCCTGGCTGATGGTCGATGAGGCACATTCGGTGGGTGTGCTCGGCGCCACCGGGCGTGGCGTGTTCGAGCAGCAGGGCGTGGACCCGGCCGGCGTCGACATCTGGATGGGGACGCTGTCCAAGACGCTGGCGGGCTGCGGTGGCTACATCGCGGGTTCTGCCGTGCTGATCGACGTGCTGAAGCACTCGGCACCGGGCTTCGTGTACTCCGTGGGCATGGCGCCGGCGCTGGCCGCCGCCTCGGCCGAATCGCTGCGCATCATGCTGGACGAGCCCTGGCGGGTCGCGGCGCTGCAGGCCAATGCGCGCGCCTTCCTCGACGGCGCGCGGGCGCGCGGCTTCGATGTCGGCGCTTCGGCCGGGCTGGGGATCGTGCCGGTCATCCTGGGCTCCTCGGTCAAGGCGGGGCGGGTGTCGGCCGCGTTGCTGGAGATGGGCGTGAACGTCCAGCCCATCCTGTTCCCGGTGGTGCCGGAGGGCAGCGCGCGGCTGCGCTTCTTCCTCAGCAGCGAACACACCGCCGCCGATATCGACACCACCCTGGAAGCGCTGTCCGCCGCTTGCGCATAGCGCTGTTCACGCTGGAGAGCCTGGCCAGTTCGGAAGCGGTGCTGCGCTTTGTGGCCCGTGACCCGTCGCGCATCGTGCTGCTGGGGTACAGCACGCCCGACAGGATGGCCCAACTGCGCCGCCGCCTGGCGCAATCTGGCCCACGCATCCTGCCTTACCTGGCGGTGAATTTCAGCGTGGTGGGCGCGTGGCGTCGGCGCGGCCGACTGGCCGATCTATGCCGCGCCCACGCCATCCCCGCACTGGCGGTACCCGACGTGAACCAGGCCCATGCGGCGATCCGCGCGGCCCGGCCCGACCTGATCCTGACCTTTCATTTCGACCAGATCCTGCAGCCCGAAACCCTGGCCCTGGCGCCGTTGGGCGGCATCAACGTCCACCCCTCGCTGCTGCCGCGGCATCGCGGGCCGATCCCCACCTTCCACGCGCTGACAGAGGGCGGCACCGGCGTCTCGGTGCATGTGCTGGCGCCGCGCATCGATGCGGGCGGGATCATTGTTCAGCAGGCGGTCACCCTGCCGCCGGGGCTCAGCGTGGGGGGCGCCGCCCGCGCCCTGCATTTGGCCGCTCTGCCGCTGGTCGAAGCGGCCCTGGCCATGCTGCCGGCCTCGCCTTCGCCGCCGCCGCCGCTGCCCTATTGCCCTTTCCCCGATGCGGCGACCTTGCGGCGTTCGGCTTTCCCCCTGGTCCGTTCGGCGGATTGGCGCGCCGCCCTGTTTGCCCCGGCGGGCGGGTGGTAGACCGCCGGCCAGGACGATGCCGCAGGATGCGCCACCCGCAATGACCCCGGTATCCGGCAAAAGCTTCCTGTTCCTGCAAGGCCCGATCTCGCCCTATTTCCATCGGCTGGGGGCACTGCTGCGCGGGCGGGGGCATGCGGTGCACCGCATCAATGTGTGTCGCGGCGACACGCTGTTCTGGCCCGGACCGGCCACCGATTTCTGCGCCCCCGCGGACGAGTGGCCAAGCTTCATCGCTGCATTCCTGGCCCGCCACGGCATCACCGACATGGTCCTGCTGGGCGAGCAGCGGCCCTACCACCAATCGGCCATCGCCGCCGCGCATGCCGCCCGCGTCGCCGTCACCGTCACCGATTTCGGCTACATCCGGCCCGACTGGATCGTGCTGGAACGCAACGGGATGAATCGCGACAGCCTGTTCCCGCGCGACCCCGCGGCGATCCTCGCACTCGCGCAGGGCCTCCCCCCGGTCGACCGGGTGAAGCGCTACGCCGACGACTTCCGCCAGCAGGCGATCTGGGACATGCGGTTCCACCTGGCGAACCTCGCACCCGGCCGCTTCCGGCATTTCCGGAGTTTCCAGCTGCATCATCCGGTGCCGGCCTATCTGGGCACCGGCCTGGCCCTGCTGCGGCGCGGCGCCCAGACCCGCGCCGCCGGGGCGACCCTGGCTGCCCTGCCACCCGGCCCGCGCTGGATATTCGCCATGCAGATGGAGACCGACTACTCGATCCGCGCCTACAGCGACTTTCCGGACATGGACACGCCGATCGGCCTCGCTATTGACAGCTTCGCCCGCGCCGCCCCTCCCGATGGGCATTTGCTGGTCAAGGTCCATCCGCTCGACCCCAGTATCAAGAACTGGCGCCGGCGGGTGGGCGCCTTGGCGCGGGCGCGCGGCGTGGCCAGCCGGGTGCATTACCTGGGTGCGGGCGACCTGGATGCGATGCTGGCGACCGCCCGGGGGGTGGTGACGGTGAACAGCACGGTGGGCGTGCGCGCGTTGCAGCTGGGCCGCGCGGTACATGCGATGGGCGAGGCGATTTATCAGGTGGACGGGCTCAGCCATGCCGGCGGGCTGGATAGTTTCTGGGCCGCCGGGCCGCCCGAGCCCGGGCTGACCGATGCTTTCCTCCGCGGCATCGCCGCCTGCCTGCATGTGCGCGGCGTCTATTACCGGGAGCCCGGGCTCAGCGCGGCGGTGGAGGCGTCGGCGACACGGCTGGAGGGCGGGCTGGTCGGACTGCCACTTTAACCGCCGGGCCGTGGTGCGGGCGAGCGCAGCGTTCTCCTCAAGCGCCAGTGGCTGCCTCCCTCACAGCATCGCAAGCGGCCGCTTGCGGCTGGGCGGCGGGAATGCCGCGTCGGTCTCGGCCTGGTCCTCCGCTGTCAGCACCAGCGCCCGCGCCCCGGCATTTTCCCGCGCGCGCTCGGCGCTGGCGGTCTTCGGGATTGCGACGATGCCCGGCCTGGCGATGCACCAGGCCAATGCCACCTGCGCCGGCGTAGCGCCATGCCGCATGGCCACAGCGCGCAGGGTGGGATGGCGCAGCAGGGCGCCCTGGCCGAGCGGCGAATAGGCCATCAGCGGCATGTCGCGCGCCGCCATCCAGGGCAGCAGGTCGAACTCCGGGCCCCTCTCCGCCAAATGCAGCAGCACCTGGTTGGTGGCGCAGCCGGTTCCGTCCAGCGCCGAGATGTCGTCGAGATCGAGGTTCGACACGCCCCAGCTGCGAATGTGACCGGCCTGGCGCATCCGCTCCATGGCCAGCGCCGTATCCATGAGCGGTACGGAGCCCTTCCAATGCAGCAGGTAGCAGTCCAGCACATCGGTCTTCAGCCGCTTCAGGCTGCGCGCCAACGCCAGCGGCAGCTGGCTGGCCGAGGCATTCTGCGGATAGACTTTGGAAATCAGGAACACCTCGTTGCGCCGCCCCGCCATGGCTTCGGCCACCACCTCCTCGGCGCCGCCCTCGGCATACATCTCCGCGGTGTCGATCAGGGTCAGCCCGGCATCGAGGCCGGCCCGCAGCGCGGCAACCTCCCCTGGACGGGACCGGGCATCCTCGCCCATCTTCCAGGTGCCCTGGCCCAGGGCCGGAACCGTTCGGCCATCGGGCCAGGTGACCGTTCGCATAACATGGAGTTCCCGATGCGCGCGTTTTTCGTCACGCTGGTGTTGCTCGCAGGCCCGGCATTCGCCCAGGTACCCGTGGCTGAGGAAGTCGGCAGCTGGCGCCTGGGTTGCGTCATCGACCGGATGACCGATCGCGGCGCCTGCCAAATGCGGCACCGCGACTGGGTGGAGCGGCCGGGCAATGGCGTGCCCGGCCTGGCGCTGGAGATCCAGGATCGGGGCGGGCGGCTGGTGCCCGTGGTCAGCGCGCGCGAACTGGGGCTGGACGGCGCTTCGCGCGGGTTGATGGTGCTGACCGGGCGGGTGCAGATGCGGCTCGATGGCGGCGCGATGTTCGAGATGCGCTGCGGGCTGGACGGGCGCAGCCTGTTCTGCTTCCCGAATGCGGCCGAGGCGGAGCGGGTGGAGCGAGAACTGGCCACCGCCAGCCGGCTGCTGGTCCGGCTGGGCGGCGCGGCGGAGCCCACCGAAATGCGGCTGGACCGCACGCGGGACGCCATGGCCGCCTATCGCCGCCAGGTACCGCCGGGCACGGCAGCGCCCGAAGGCAACGATCTGAGCGAATTGCTGGGCCGCCTGCGCGGGCTTTTTCAGTGAGTGAGCCAACGCTGGCCGTGCTGCTGAGCGCGGTGGCGGCTGGGGAGCCGAGCGCCCTGCGCGGCATCTACCAGCAGCAGAGCCTGCGTCTCTTCGGCGTCGCCAATGCCGTCCTGCGGGACCGTGACCAGGCGGCGGATGCGGTGCACAACGCCTTCCTCAACATTGCCCGCCGGGCTGGGCAATACGACCCGGCGCGGGGCGCCGCCGAGGCCTGGCTGGCTGCCGTCACGCGGTATGCGGCACTCGACATCCTGCGCGCCCGCGGCCGGGAAATGCCGAGCGACGACCCTGCCCTGGGTGACATCCCCGTCGAGCCCGAGGCGCTGCAGCTGCTGGAGGGCCAGGAGAACGGCACCCGGCTGCGCGCCTGCCTGCAAAGCCTACCGGAGAAGAACCGGCGCGGCATCGTGCTGGCCTTCGTGCACGGCCTGTCGCATCCACAGATCGCGGCGCAGCTGGAACTGCCGCTGGGCACCGTGAAGGCCTGGATCCGGCGCGGGCTGTTGTCGTTGCGGGACTGCATGGCATGACCGAGGAAGAGCGGCAGGGCCTGGCCGGCGAATACGTGCTCGGCACGCTGGATGCGGCGCAGGCGCAGGCCGTCCGGGACGATCCGTCGATGGCCACGCCAATCGCCGAGTGGGAGGCCAGGCTGGCGCCGCTGCATGCGTTGGCACCGCCCGAGGCACCGCTGCCGGAACTCTGGGTCCGGATCGAGCGCAGCCTGCAGGGCACGGCCCAGCCGCGCGCCGCCCGCAGCCCATGGTTCAGCCGCTTTTGGGCGGTGGGGGCGACGGCGGTGGCGGCCGGGCTGGCCACGTTGCTGGTGGTGCAACGGCCCGAACCCCCGCCGCTCATGACGGTGCTGCTCACCAGCCGCGAGGCGCCAGCCTTTCTGGTGGAGGCAGATCGCGGTGGCGAAATCCGGCTGGCCGCGCTGAACAACCAGGCAGTGCCGGAAGGCCGCGTGCGCCAGCTCTGGGCCCTGCCCGCCGGCGCCACCGCACCGACCAGCCTGGGGCTGGTGCCCGAGGATGGTCGCATCCGGGTGCGCGCCGCCGCGATCCGGCCCGAGCCCGGCATGCTGATCGAGATCACCCTGGAGCCGCCGGGGGGTTCACCGACCGGGCGACCAACCGGGCCGATCCTGTTCATCGGGCGGCTTGCGCCCGCGCGCGGCGTTTGAGGGTTGCGGCGGCCCGCCGCGGACCTTAGGTGAAGTGCGGAGTTTCACGGACATCAGAGCGCAGCATGAGTGACCAGACCCCCGCCGCCCCCGAGGCCTCCGCCGAATCCGAGCTGGATGCGACAGCCGGACCGCAGCCGGCGGAAATGACGCTGGAGGAGCGTTTCCAGATGCTGGCCGAGGAGCTGGCCGGCGCCCGTGACAAGTGGCTGCGCGCCGAGGCAGAAACCGCCAATATCCGCGCCCGCGCGGTGCGTGAGGTGGCGGATGCGCGCCAGTATGCGGTGCAAAAATTCGCAGCCGACGTGGTTGAGGCAGCGGAGAACCTGCGTCGAGGCCTGGCCGCCCTGCCCGCGGCCGCGGCGGCGGAGCCCGAGCTTCTGACCAAGCTGCGCGGGGGATTCGAGGGGGTGGAGAAGAGTTTCTGGGCGATCCTGGAGCGCAATGGCGTGGCGCGGCGCGACCCCACCGGCGAGGCCTTCGATCCGGCCCTGCACCAGTCCATGGCTGAGCAGCCAGCGCCCGAAGGCGTGGAGCCCGGCACTGTGCTGCAGGCCTGGTCCGCGGCATGGACGCTGAATGGACGGCTGCTGAAGCCCGCGATGGTGGTGGTCGCGTCAGGCGCCGAAAAGCCGGACGCGGCCTGACCTTCCCGGTAACGCCCATTGCCACAGTTCCGGCGCTGCTGGATTGTCTGGTCTGGCAATGATGCCGATGGAGATGCAACGGTGGCGGAAGATAAGCTGGGAAGCGGAGAGAGAAGGCCGGGGCTTACGCGCCGGCTGATGGTGACCCATGGGGCGTCACTTGTTGGTGTGATCGCGGGCGTGGGAGGCACCCTGCCAGGCACGGCCAGTGCGCAACGCACCAACCTGACCGATAACGACCCGAATGACGGTGCCGGCCGCGGTCGCGGGTCAGGCGGCAGCCGTACCAACACCACCGACAATGATCCGCGCGACGGCGCCGGGGCCGGCCGGGGCGCGACGCCCCGTGCGATGTCAGACAATGACCCTCGCGACGGTGCTGGCCAGGGGCGGGGCGGCGGTGGCCGCAACACCGGCCTCAACGACAGTGACCCGAATGACGGCCCAGGTCGCGGCCGGGGCCGCTGAGCGAACTGCCCGATCTTCGGATCGGGCCTTTCAGCCTCACGGTGAGTTTCCGGAAACTCTGGCGACCTTCCGGTGTTACCGGCGCGACCGACTGAATTAGCCGGCACCTTTCCGGCGACACCCCCGGGTTCACACGAAAAATATCTGGTGCTGGGGTAATTAACCCTTGCGTCGGGGTGCTGATGCACATATCTCATCCACAGACGCAGTACGCACGTGCCCCTGGCCCCAGGCCCACGGGGTTGTTCGTTGGAACAACCACCGCGGCGCAAGGTTTACGCAACGACGTCAAGTGTTCTGGCAGCCCCGGGTGGTTCACACCGTCCGGTGATTTTTTGGTCGCTGGTTCGTTCGACCGTTCGTCAACTTGGGGCCCCTCCCGCCATGGCGCGGGCTGGTTCCTTCTATTGGAAAGGATGGTGCGATGACCGATAAGGTTGCTCGCTATCTGGCCGACATGCAGCCGGCATCGCCGTGCCTGGTGCTGGATGTAGATCGCGTCGCCGAGAATTACCGGCGACTGCAGGCAGCCTTGCCGCTTGCCCGGATCTATTACGCTGTGAAGGCGAATCCTGGTGCCCCGATTCTGGATCGGCTTACCGGGCTCGGCTCCTTCTTCGACGCCGCATCCTGGCAGGAGGTGCAAATGTGCCTTGCCGCGGGCGCCAACCCCGCGCGGATCAGCTATGGCAACACGATCAAGAAGGAGCGGGATATTGCCGCGGCCTTCGCTGCCGGGGTGCGCATGTTCGCCTTCGACAGCGAGGCGGAGCTGCACAAGCTGGTCCGCTCGGCGCCCGGTGCACGGGTCTATTGCCGAGTTTTCGTCGAAAATGAAGGCGCCGAATGGCCGCTGTCGAAGAAGTTCGGCTGCGAGGCGGAGATGGCAAAGAAGCTGATGCTCCTCGCCGATCAACTCGGCCTCGACGCCTTCGGCATCTCCTTTCATGTCGGCAGCCAGCAGACCGCGACGGCGCCCTACAAGGCGGCGATCGCAAAGGTCGGCATGCTGTTTTCGGACCTGAAGGCGGCGGGCATCAAGCTGCGCATGGTTAATCTCGGCGGCGGCTACCCGGTGCACTACAAGTCGGAAGTGCCTGAAATCGAGGAGATCGGTGCCGCGATCATGGGCGCCATGGCCGAGCATTTCGGCAACGCGCTGCCTGAGATCGTGATCGAGCCTGGCCGCTTCCTGGTCGCCGATGCCGGCACCGTAGTGTCCGAGGTTGTGCTCGTCTCCCGCAAGAGCGAGGGCGACCCGGTGCGCTGGGTGTATCTCGACATCGGCCGTTTCGGTGGTTTGGCCGAGACCGAGGGTGAGGCGATCCGCTACGCCTTCCGCACCCCGCGTGATGGCGGGCGCGAAGGCCCGGTGACCATCGCGGGCCCCACCTGCGACAGCGTGGACACGCTGTACGAGCGCTCAAACTACCGCCTGCCGGAGGCATTGACCGAAGGTGACCGGGTGGAGATCCTCTCAACCGGCGCCTATGTCACCACCTATGCCAGCCAGCGCTTCAACGGCTTCGCACCGCTGGAAGAGCATTACATCTGACTGTTATGGCCGGCGGGGACGCCACATGCCCGCCGGCCGGCACGGCTTTTTCGATCGGCAGGTTCGCAGGGTTCGTCAACCGTCCGGGCGCTATCCATGAGTATTGGGGGTGCCGAAGCTGAAACGGCTGATCTGCCTTATGCTCCTCCTGTCAACGTCCCTCACCGCAGCGATGCGCTGGTAGCAACCCCACAGCCGCGTTACGTTCGGCCATGGATGAAATCGACCGAAAAATCGCCATTGCCGTGCAGGAGGATGGCGCGGCGGGGCTGGCGGAGCTGGCCAAGATCGCTGGCCTCTCCGTCTCCGCCACCGCCGAGCGGCAAAAGCGGCTGGAAGAGCGCGGCGTCATCATCGGCTGGCACGCCCGGCTCGACCCGAAGCAGGCCGGCTGCCCGCTGTTGGCCTTCGTGCGGCTGGCGCTGAAGCCGGGCGAGGCCGATGCCGCCTTCCGCGCCGCAATGGCGCAGCACGAGGCGGTGATGGAATGCCACCATGTCACCGGCAACTGGAGCTATCTGGTCAAGCTGCGGCTGCCGGACATGCCGGCCTTGGAGGAGTTCGTCAGCGCCGAACTCCGCACCCTGCCGGGGCTGGAGCGGCTTGCGGTGGATGTGGCCCTGAGCTCGATCAAGGAGACGAGCTTGCTGCCGGTGGCACCGGTGGAGGATGAGGAGGACGAATAGCGATGACGATCGACATCACCGCCCGCACCTGCTGAGGCGGACGATACGACGCGCCCGCTGAATGTTACCACGCTGCGGCCCAGCCGCGGTGCGCTTACAGGGACACTCGGCTCAGCGCGGCCGGGCGATTTCCGTTCCCGTCGCCTGGCTGCCAATCACCGTCCAGATGCCCGACAGTTCACCGCTCGGCCGAAGGTCGTACATCCCCATCGCCGTCTGATTCTCGCCCAGAGAAAACACTACCGCGAGCGTCAACCCGCTGACCATGCCCACGCCCTCGATGGCGTTGGTGCCCACATTCCAGGTCAGCCGGAAGCTGGTGCCGCCGACCTGGCTGAGCGACAGGGTGCCATTGTAAAGGCTGCCATCCGGGTTGGTGCCGGAGATGTCATAAAGCCCGCTGCGCTGCGCGAATGCCAGGGGGGCGTGATACACGGCGAGGGCGGCCATCACGGCCAGGATGCGGATCAGCTTCATGGCGAATGCATCTACCAGATCATCATGCGGTTGCCAGCCGAACCGGTAGCCGCACGCGACATCGGCGCGGCAGCGATGCGCGCGGGCGACAGTACCCCGCTATTTCACGATGGCGACGCGCAATGCGTTGGTCGTCCCCGGTGTCCCAAACGGCACGCCCGCGGTCACCACGATCTCCTCGCCAGCCCGGGCGAAGCCCTCCGCCAGCGCGGCCTTCGCCGCCCGGCTGACCATCTCGGTCATCGAATGGATTTCCTCCACCACCGCGGGGTGAACACCCCAGATGCAGGCCATGCGACGCGCCGCCTGCGCCGTCTGGGTCAGGCCCAGAATGGGCACGTCCGGCCGCTCCCGCGCTACCCGCAGCGTAGTGCTGCCGGTCTGGCTGAAAGTGGCGATGGCCTGGGCGCCGATGGTGTGCGCCACCTGGCGGGCAGCCGCGGCGATGGCCGATGCGCTGTTAGCCTCGGGCTCGGGCCGCGCCGCGTCGGTCAGGGTGCGCCAGCCCGGGTCCTGCTCCACGCGGGCGACGATGCGGTTCATCATCTCCACTGATTCGAGCGGAAACTGCCCGGCCGCGGTCTCGGCCGAGAGCATCACGCAATCGGCGCCGTCGAACACCGCGGTCGCCACGTCCGACGCCTCGGCCCGGGTCGGCGTGGGGGCGGTGATCATGCTCTCCAGCATCTGCGTGGCCACCACGACAGGCTTACCCAAGGCGCGGGCGGCACGCACGATACGCTTCTGAACCAAGGGCACCTCCTCGGTCGGCAGCTCCACGCCCAGGTCGCCGCGGGCGACCATGACGCAATCGGCCAGCGCCAGGATCGCGTCCATGTTCTCCACCGCCTGCGGCTTTTCCATCTTGACCATGATGAGGGCGCGGCCGGCGGCGATCTCGATCGCCTCGGCCACGTCCTCGGCGCGCTGCACGAAGCTCAGGCCGATGTACTCGATGCCCAACGGCAGGATGAAGTCGAGATCGGCGCGGTCCTTCACCGTCAGCGCCGGGATGGGCAGCGGCACGTCGGGCACGTTGACGCCCTTGCGGTCGGACAGGGCGCCGCCGTTGATCACCTCGGTTTCCAGGTGGTCGTTTTCGCGCACGCGGATGACGCGAAGCCGCAGCTTGCCGTCATCCAGCAGCAGCGTGGTGCCAATGCGGGCGGCGTTGATGATCTCGGGGTGCGGCAGCTGCACGCGCCGCGCGTCGCCCGGCGTCGGGTTGAGGTCGAGCCGAAATTGCGCGCCGCTGGCCAGTGTGACGCGGCCACCGCCGAACTTGCCGACGCGCAGCTTGGGGCCCTGAACATCGGCCAGCACGCCGATCGGGCGCCCGAGCCTGGTTTCCACGGCGCGGATGGCGGCCAGGGTCGCCGCATGCACCTCGTGGCTGCCATGGGAAAAATTCAGCCGGAAGACGTCGGCGCCGGCGCGGAACAGCTTCTCGATCATCTCGGCACTGGCGCTGGCCGGCCCCAGCGTGGCGATGATCTTGGTGCGGCGGTGGCGGCGGAGCGGGATGCGGGCCATGGGTTCTCCTAAGCTGCCATCGGCCGGCGCGCCACGGGCGCGACGATGATGGCGCGCACGTCGTTGACGTTGGTGAGGGTGGGGCCGGTGACCAGCAACGTGCCGGCCGCGGCAAAGATGTCGTGGCTGCGGTGCGCGACCAGCGCCGCCTGGCCATCCAGCCCGGCCAGCGTGCCAGGCGCGATCCAGGCGCCGGCGGCATCGCTGCGGCCGTCGATGCCATCGGTGTCGGCGCACAGCGCCCAGATGCCGGGGTGGCCGCGCAGCGCCAGCGCCAGGCCCAGCAGGCATTCGGTACCCCGGCCGCCTGAGCCCACCTCGCCCGGCGCCATCGTCACGGTGGTCTCGCCGCCCGAGAGCAGCACGCAGGGGCCGGGCAGCGGGTGGCCATGGGTGGCGGCGGAGAGGGCGATGCCGGCCAGCGCGGTGCCGAGCTGCCGCGCCTCGCCCTCCAGCGCGTCGCCCATGATCAGCGGCGTGAGGCCGGCGCCGCGCGCGGCCTGTGCCATGGCCACCAGCGCCAGCATCGGTGTGGCGATCAGGCGGAAATCGCTGGCTACATCCTTGGGCGTCTCGTCGGCCGCGGCGGCGAGGTGGGCGCTGGCCGCTTCGGGCAGCGCCATGCCGTACTGCGCCACCAGCGCGCGTGCCTGGGCGAATGTCGTGGCATCCGCCACGGTCGGGCCGGACGCGATGGTGCCGGGGTCGTCCCCCGGCACATCGGAGATCGCCAGCGTCACCACCCGGGCAGGGTGGGCCGCCGCGGCCAGCCTGCCGCCCGAGAATGCCGAGAGGTGTTTTCGCACGCAGTTCATGGCCCCGATCGGCGCGCCGCTGCGCAGCAATTCGCGGTTGACGGCGATCATGTCGTCCAGCGTCAGGCCGGCCGACGGCAGGGTGGATAGCGAGGATCCTCCGCCGGAAATCAGCGCCAGCACCAGGTCGTCCGGGGTCAGTCCGTGCATCAGCGCCAGCATGTCGGCCGCCGCGGCGGCGCCGGCGGCATCGGGCGTGGGATGGCTGCCGAAGCGCAACCCGATGCGTGACAGCGGCAGCCCCGCGCCATGCGGCGCCACGACCAGCCCCTCGAGCGGCCCGTCCCATGCGCGCTCCACCGCCAGCGCCATCTTGGCCGCGGCCTTGCCGGCGCCGACGACGATGGTGCGGCCGCGGGGCCTTTCCGGCAGATGCGGCGCCAGGCAGGTCAGCGGGTCCGCCGCTGCGATGGCGGCGTGCCACATCCCCATCAGCGCGGTATGGGCGCGCCTGTCGTCCCAACTCATTACGGCCCTCCTCGCGACAACGGCGCCATTGCGCGGGCTTGCACCATAACCGCAAACCCGGCACGGGTGCAGCCCTTGCCAGCCCTGCCGCATGCCGGCGCGGCTGCAGGCCTTTTGCCTCGCGTGTCAGCCCAGGCCGGCGCGCGACGATGCCCGCATGCCAGTCCATGCTGGCATGGAACTATGCCACGCATGCCGGCCAGCGCCGGTACGCACCCTACGCTACGCTTGCCAGCCAGCGCCGAGACGCAACTGTATCACGCTTGCCGGCCAAGGGCGGGAAGCACCCGTGCCACGCATGTCGGCCAAGGGCCGGCACACGAAGGAGACGCCCATGCGCCGCCATCACATCGCCGCCATCCCCGGGGACGGCATTGGCCAGGAGGTGATTCCCGCCGGGCTTGCAGTGCTCGCCGCGCTGGCCGAACGTCAGGGCTTCGCGCTCGACGTCGAGACCTTTCCCTGGGGCAGCGATTACTACCGCGAGACCGGCCGGATGATGCCGGAGGACGGGCTGACCACGCTGAAACCCTTCGACGCCATCTTCTTCGGCGCCGTGGGCGACGCGCACCTGCCCGACGACCTGACGCTGTGGGGCCTGCGCCTGCGCATCTGCCAGGGCTTCGACCAATACGCCAACATCCGCCCAACCCGCGTGCTGCCGGGGCTGACCAGCCCGCTGCGCGAAGTCTCGCCCGGCGACATCGACTGGGTGATCGTGCGCGAGAATTCGGAGGGTGAGTACGCGGGCCATGGTGGCCGCGCGCATCGCGGCCACCCGGAGGAGATCGCCACCGAGACCGCCATCTTCACCCGCGCCGGCGTCACCCGCATCATGCGCACCGCCTTCGACATCGCGGCCCGCCGGCCCCGCCGCCTGTTGACGGTGGTCACCAAGTCCAACGCCCAAAAGCACGGCATGGTCTTCTGGGACGAGATCGCCGCCGAGGTCGCCGCCGAATATCCCACCGTGACCTGGGAGAAGGAGCTGGTGGACGCCATGGCCGCGCGGATGGTGCGCCGCCCGGCGAGCATCGACACCGTGGTCGCCACCAACCTGCATGCCGACATCCTGTCCGACCTGGCGGGCGCCGTGGCCGGTTCGCTCGGCGTGGCGCCGACCGCCAATCTCGACCCGTCGCGGCGTTACCCCAGCATGTTCGAACCGATCCACGGCTCGGCCTTCGGCATCGCCGGAAAGGGCGTGGCCAACCCCGTCGCCACCATCCGGGCGGCGGCGATGATGCTGGAACATCTGGGCGAGCCGGTCGCCGCGGCGGCGCTGATCACTGCCATCGAGCAGGT
>JACMRO010000215.1 GCA_014376425.1 Rubritepida sp. | reverse complement strand
CGAGGCACGCATAACGCGGGTGTAGAGAGCCAGGTAGAAGAGCCCGAGTGCCGAGGCTGGCAGCACCATGTGCCGGCCGACATCAACCACCCTGTCCCAGCCCTCATAGCCCTCGGCGATACTCTCGAAGCCGCTGGTCGGCAGCCAGTTCAGGTTTACCGCGAAGACGACGATCAACATCAATCCGAGCCAGAAGCCGGGCGTTGCATAGCAGATGAGGGAGATCACCGAGATCGCGGCATCCCGCCATGTGTTGCGAGCCATGGCCGCCGCGAGCCCTAGCAATGTGCCCACCAGAAGCGCAGCACCGAAGGCAGTAAGCATGAGCAGGAGCGTGGGCACCATCCGCGCCATGATGAGTTCAAATACTGGGCTGTCGTTTCGGAAGGAGTAGCCAAGGTCAAAGCGCAACGCCTGGGAAATGTAGCTGACGAACTGATCGTAAAGCGGCCGGTCAAGGCCAAATTTTTCCCGCAGCAAGGCGGTGTATTCAGCCGAGGCGGCGCCGCTTTCGCCCGCCAGCACGGAAGCCGCATCGCCAGGTGCAAGCCGGATCAAAAAGAAGTTCAGCACCAGGATGCCGAACACCACCGGCATCGCGAACAGGATGCGGAGGCCGAAGTAGCGCCAGCGGCGCACGCCGTCAGCGCTCCAGCCAAGCCCGCTCGAAGGCCTCGTACGTGCCCAACGGGCCGGTGGTGTGGTCCTGCAGCTTCTTGTTGAAGATGGTGACGTACTGCACCTCGCAGAGCCACGCGCCCGGACTGTCCTCCACCATCTGTCTTTGTGCCTGATGGTAGAGCGCGGCCCGTTGGGCCCGGTCCACCGCACGAGTGGCATCGTCCATTAGCCGATCCACCACCTCGGATCGGTAATCCTTGTTGTTCACGAATGTCGTGCCCTGCCGGATGGCGGAGGAGACGTAGTGACGGTGCACGCCAATCACCGGGTCGGCACCCGCGGAGTAGAACGGCTCGTTGATATCGAAATCGTAGTCGGTGTAGCAGCGGCGCAGCCAGGTGGCGGTGTCCTCAGAACGCAAGGTCAGGTTGATGCCGATCTGCGCTACCGCCTGCTTGAGGTATTCCGCCTGCCGCAGCCACTGCTCGCCGAAGGAATTGACCTCGAGCATCAGGTTGCAACGCATGCCGCCGGCACCGCGCGGCAGGCCGGCTTCGTCCATCAGCCGGTTCGCGATGGCAATGCGGTCGGGCACGTCGAAGCGCCGAACATCATCGGTGAACCAGCCCGAAGTCGAGAAGACCGATGACAGCGGCCCCACTGCCGGCTTGCCGAAACCGTGCAGGATGTTGTCGACGATGAATTGGCGGTCGATCGCGTAGCTGATCGCCAGGCGCACCTCTCGCTTGGCCAGGATCGGTCGGCGCAGGTTGAATTCCAGAACCGATGTCGCCGCCGTGGTGCCGTAGCCCAGGGTGGTACTGCCAAGGATCGGGTTGGCCTGCATACGTCGGATGTCAGCCGCGTTGACCGCGCTGTAGGCGGCGTAATGCGCCTCCCCCGCCTCAAGCGCGGCCGAGCGTGTAGCAGCGTCGGGAATGAAGCGCGCGATGATCCGATTGAGCAACGGGAAGCCACGCTTCCAGTAATTTTCGTTGCGGTCGAGCCGGATGAACTGGCCACGCTCCCACGCGCCGAACTTGAATGGGCCGGTGCCGATCGGGCGGTTCGCGGTCGGGTTGCTCAGCGGCACCGTGCCTTCGAACACCTTCTTGCAGATCACCGGCATGTTGTTCGAGGAGAGAGACATCATGAGGTAAGGCGCAGGATTGGCCAGACGGAACACCGCGGTCATCGGGTCGGGTGTCTCGACCGCCTCCAGCTCCTTCAGGATGACCGGGCCATTCGGGTTGAAACGCTTGGCCACCTCCATGAAGGAATAGGCGACATCGGCGGAGGTGAAGGCCTCACCATTATGGAAGGTCACGCCCTCTTGCAGGGTGAAGGTGATGGTCTTCCCGTCGGGCGAAACGACCCAGGCTTTCGCCAGCGCCGGGGTTGGGTTCAGCTCCCAATCATAGCTCAGGAGGCCTTCGTAGATTTGCGTCGTGATCATCGGGATGTTGCCGGCGGAAACGGCATAGGTCGCCAGCGTCGCCGGCTCCGGATTGACGATCATGACCATCGTGCCGCCGCGATTTGGCGTGCGGGCAGGCTGCGCGATCGCCGTACCTGGCAATGCGCTCGCAAGCAGAAGGCTGCGGCGGTTGAGGTTGATGGACTTGATGAGGCTCATCGGGCGGCTCCTGGAACTCGATGCAAGCGAACAGGAACCGGCGCGCGGAAGGAAGGGGCTACGGCGGCGGGATGAATGAGCCGCGGCCGCGCGATGCCTACAAATCGATCAACCGCACGCGGTTTGAATCAGAACACGCGGCAGTCTTGGCTGTCACTCCGCGCGAACGCTGGTGGCCATCGACAATTTAACTTCCTGGTAAACTTGGCGATCGAGCCCCTACCCATGGTGGCAGGCGAGCAATTGGCCATCGCTGCGTGGCGTCAGCGGCGGGCGCTCCTGCCGGCAGATATCGCTGGCCATGGGGCAGCGCGGGTGGAAGGCACAGCCGCTGGGTGGGGCAAGTGGGGAGGGCAGTTCACCTGCGATCGGACGCAGCGTGACAGCGTGATCCAGCCCCAGCCGTGGCGAGGAGGCCAGCAGCGCGCGGGTGTAAGGATGCCCCGGTGCGGCATAGACGCGCGCGGCTTCGCCAGATTCCACGATGCGGCCGAGATACATGATCGCGACGCGATCCGAGACGTGCCGCACCACATTGAGGTCATGCGAGATGAAGAGGCAGGTCAGCCCCAGATCGCGCCGGAGATCGAGGAACAGGTTCAGGATCTGCGCCTGGATCGAAACATCGAGCGAGGCCACCGGCTCGTCGCAGACCAGCACATCGGGCCGCATGGCCAGCGCGCGGGCGATGGCCACGCGTTGCCGCTGCCCGCCGGAGAACTGGTGCGGGAAGCGCTGCGCGAAATCGGGATCGAGACCGACGCGCGCGAGCCAGTCGGCCACCAGCGCGCCACTGGCCGCGCGCGTGACGATGCCATGCGCGACAGGGCCCTCGGCGATGCTGTCACCAATCCGCTTCCGCGGGTTAAGGGAGGCAAAGGGGTCCTGGAACACCGTCTGGATGCGGGTCGTGATCTTGTGGCCAGCCTGCATCGGCGATGCGCCATCCAGCAAAACGCGGCCGGTGGAGGGAGCCAGGATGCCGGCAAGGATGCGCCCCAGCGTGGATTTGCCACAGCCGCTCTCACCCACCAGGCCGAGCGTTTCGCCCTGGTTCAGGGTGAGCGACACATCCGTCACGGCCTGCACCGCGCGCCCATCGGATGCGGCGCCAAAGGCAGCGGCGATGCGGTCACCCAGTGATGGGCGTCGCACGAAGCGCCGGGTGACGGCTTCGGCGACCAGCAGTGCGGTCATGGCCGGGGCTCCAGCGGATGGTGGCACCGGGCCATGCGGCCATCGTGCTCGATGACAGGCACGTCGGTCACGCAGGCCGCGTCCGCGTATCCGCAGCGCGGCGCGAAGGGGCAGCCCGGCGGTAGTGAAAGAAGCGCTGGCGTATTGCCCGGGATCTGCCGCAGCCGGGCGCCTGGCTGGGCCGTGGCGGGCAGGCTGTCCAGCAATCCGCGTGTATAGGGATGGCGTGGTGCGGCCAGAGTGGCCCGCACAGGGCCGGACTCCACGATGCGGCCCGCATACATCACCATGATACGGTCAGCCACGGCTGCCACCGCCGCGAGGTCATGCGAGATCCAGATCAACGCCGTACCGCTTTCCCGCGCCAATGCCCGCATTTCAACCAGGATCTGTGCCTGGATCGAGACGTCCAGTGCAGTTGTCGGCCCATCAGCGATGATCAGGTCAGGTTTATGCAGCAGCGCCATGGCAATGGCGACGCGCTGGCGCATGCCACCTGAGAATTCATGCGGATAGGCATCGAGTCGCGCCTCGGCATCAGGAATGCCCAGCCGGGTCAGGCGTTCCGCCGCCAGGGCACGCGCAGCGCGCTCGGAAAGGCGGCGATGCGCCTGCACAGCCAGTACCATTTGCCGGCCGATGGTCAGAACCGGGTTCAGCGTGGCGCCCGGGTCCTGGAAGACCATGGCGATGCGGCGGCCGCGCAATTCGCGCATGCGTGTGACCGCAAGATCGACCAGTTCCTGCCCATCGAAGCGGATACTTCCGCCGACAACGCGGCCTGGCGGATCGACAAGACCGATCAGCGAAAAGCCGGTGACCGATTTGCCCGAACCGCTTTCGCCGACCAAGCCGAGGATTTCTCCACGCTGCAAATCGAAGGACACGCCATCGACCGCCTTGACCGCGCCCGCGCGTGTCAGGAAATGCGTGCGTAGGGCGCGGACCTGGAGAAGCGTCATCGGCGGAGGCGCGGATTGAACTGGTCACGCAACTGGTCGCCGACGAGGTTGATCGCCACGATCAGGATGATGAGCGCCACTCCGGGATAGACCGAAATCCAGCTCCGGCCGCTCATCATGTAGGGGAAGCCATTGGCGATGAGCATGCCGAGCGAGGGTTCGGTTGGCGGCAAGCCCAACCCCAGGAAGGAGAGCGTCGCTTCCAGAGCAATGGCGTT
>JACMRO010000214.1 GCA_014376425.1 Rubritepida sp. | reverse complement strand
CGCGTTTCATGGCAGGCTACGCGCAAGCCGCCCGGACGCAAGGGCGCTGGGAGAGAGCATGACCAAGATCGGCCGCCGCGCAATTCTGGGTGCTTCCGCCGCCCTGCCAGCCCTGGCGCAGCCCGTCAGCCGCCCGGGCCGGATCGTGATCGGCTTCCCGCCCGGCGGCAGTTCCGACATCGTGGCCCGGCTCTACGCCCAGCGGCTGAGCGGGCTCTACGCCCCCAGCATGATCGTCGATGGCCGGGTGGGCGCGGCGGGCCGCATCGCCGTCGAACACATCCGCGACGCGGAGCGCGACGGCACCGCCTACCTGCAGACCCCGGCTTCGATGCTCACCCTGCAGCCGCACATCTACCCGCGCGAGGTGCGCTACGATGCGCTGGTCGACCTCATCCCGGTCTCCACCGTCTGCTCCTTCCCCTTCGCCCTGATCGTGCCGATGGCGCACCCGGCGCGCGACCTCGCGGGCTTCGTGGCCTGGGCGCGGGCGCAGCAGGGCGAGGTGCCCTTCGCCAGCCCCGCCGCGGGCGCCGCGCCGCATTTCCTGGGGCTGATCCTGGGTCAGAAGATCGGCGTGCGCTTCACCCACGTGCCCTATCGCGGCGCGGTCCCGGCGATCCAGGACGTGATCGGCAACCGGCTGCAGATGTTCATCGGCGTGCTGGGCGACGTGTCGCCGCACCACGGCACCGGCGTGCGGATGCTGGCGGTGAGCGCCTCCGCGCGGGTGCCGCGCTACCCCGACGTGCCGACCTTCGCCGAGTTGGGCCACCCGGAGATGAGCCAGGAGGAATGGTTCGGTGCCGCCCTGCCGGCTGGCACGCCGGCGCCGGTGGTGCAGGCGCTGTTCGACGCCATCCGCGCCGTCTCGGTGCGGCCTGACATGGTCGAGGCGTTGGGCCGGCTGGAGTTCGGCAACACCACCTCGGCCAGCCCGGCGGCCTTCGCGGCGCAGATCCGGGCGGAGCGGGAGGCATGGGGGCCGGTGGTGCGCAGTTCGGGCTTCACGCCGGAATAAGCGTCCCGCGCACCCTCACCCCAGGAACAACTCCGTCCAGCGCCCATGCTCCGCTTCGCGCGCCGCCATGCGGCTGAGCGCGGCCGTCGGCAGGCCGGTGATTTGCGCCGGCGGCGTGCCATCGCGCAGCGCGCGCAAGGTGGCGTGGATGGCGGCGATGGCGGCCTGGATGGGCAGGTGGCCCTGCAACGCCACGCGCACGCCGCGGCTGGCAAGGTAATCACGGTCGGCGATGGCGGGGCTCAGCGTGCCCAGGATGAGGGGCAGGGTGGCGGCTTCGGCCAGCGCGTCCAACTCGGCCCGCGTGGTGACGCCGGTCAGGAAGAGGCCATCGGCGCCGGTGGCGCAATAGGCGCGGGCGCGGGTCAGCGCGTCCTCCAGCCCGGTGATCGAGCAGGCGCCGGTGCGCGCCAGGATCGCCAAGCCCGGGTCCACCCGCGCGGCCAGCCCGGCGCGGATCTTGGCCACGCCTTCTTCCAGCGGGATCAGCCGGGGCGAAGCTGCGCCGTAGGGCCGCGGCAGTTCGGTATCCTCCAGCGACAGCGCGCTGACGCCGGCGATCTCCAGCTCCTCCACCGTGCGCATCACGTTCAGCGCGTTGCCGTAGCCATGGTCGGCGTCGACCACCAGCGGCAGCGAACAGGCCCGGTTGATGCGCAGCGCCTGTTGCGCGAATTCGGTCAGCGTCAGCGTAATCAGGTCAGGCGCCGCCAGCACCGTGAGCGACGCGATGGAGCCTGCGAACATCCCCAGTTCGAAGCCGATCTCCTGCGCGATGCGCCCGGTGATCGGGTCATGCACCGAGGCCGGGTGGATGCAAGCCGCACCTTCCAGCACCGCCCTGGCAGCCTGCCGTCGTTCCGACCATTTCATCCGCATCTTCCCCAAGCCAATGGTGGAGCATAGCGTGGCGCGCAAAGCTGGGGAGGGCCTGATGAGCGACCGATTTCACCGCAACGAAGCCGGTGAGGAAAAATACCTGGTCCTGCACGAGTTCATCAAGGAGGCCCGCAAGAAGCTCAACCACAACACCTGGGACTACCTGGTGGGCGGCACCGAGACCGAGACGACGCTGGCCCGCAACCGCGCCGCGCTCGATGCCGTGGCGCTGCGGCCGCGGGTGCTGACCGATGTGTCGCGGGTCGATCCCGGCGCCGATTTCTTCGGCCATCGCATCCGCATGCCGGTGGTACTGGCCCCGGTGGGCAGCCTGGAATCCTTCGAGGCCGGTGGGGGTGCGAGCGTGGCACGCGGCGCCGGCGCCTATGGCGTGCCCTTCATGCTGAGCAGCGTCAGCCAGCCCGGCATCGAGGAGACGGCCGAGGCGGCGTCCGGGCCCAAGGTTTTCCAGCTCTATGTTCGCGGCGACCAGGCGTGGCGCGACGACATCGCCAGGCGGGTCATCGCCACCGGCTATGACGCCTTCGCCATCACCGTCGATACCGCGCATTACTCGAGGCGCGAACGCGATATTTCCAAGCGTTTCGTGAAGACCTGGCGCGCTGCCAACACCGGCATGGACGTGCAGGCCGCGCTGTCATGGGACGACGTGAAGCGCTTCCGTGACACCCACCGCATCCCGCTGATCCTGAAGGGTATCGGCACCGGCGAGGATGCCGAGATCGCGGTGCGTCACGGGGTGGAGGTGGTCTATGTCTCCAACCATGGCGGCCGGCAGCTGGATCACGGCCGCGGCAGCCTCGATGTGCTGGCCGAGGTTGTGCAGGCGGTCGGCGGCCGGGCGAAGATCATGGTCGATGGCAGCGTCAGCCGCGGCACGGATATCGTGAAGGCGGTGGCGATGGGGGCGGATTGGGTCGGCATCGGCCGGCTGTATCTCTATGCGCTGGCAGCGGATGGGGCGGAAGGCGTTCGCCGGCTGCTGGAGATTCTCGAGGATGAGGTGGTCAAGGCGCTGGGCCTCACCGGGGTCAACTCATTCGCCGAACTGACGCGCGGCCATGTCCATCAGGGCGCGCCGATGGTGACGTTCCCGAACGTGCACAGCGCCTTCCCGCTGCTCAAGGAAGGCTACTGAGAGGCGTGGCCAGCACCATCGGGGATAACGATTGCGTGCCCTCGAACCTTGAGTTCAGACTTGCGGGCAGAATATCGGAGACGCGGGCATGAAGAACGCTGGCTTGGGGCAGGCAGATTTCTACAAGTTGGGCAAAAGCGAGCAGGCCGGCTTTAAGAAATATTACGTCGTTATCCTGCCCAAGGGGATGGAGCTGTTCAAGCTCACCGCCGGCGAGGGGCAGGCCAATGCGCGGGGCATGGTTTCGCCATGGTGGGCCAGCGTGAAACCGTTCCGCGAGGACAAGCAGGGCGCTGTCGGGCGCTACCAGTCCGCCCGGCAGGCGGGCGTTGACCTGAGCGTCGTGACCCGGGTGATGGCCTCGGTCTGCATCGACTGGAACGACCTCGACAATTACGTCCAGATTAAGCTGAAGGACGAGACGATGTGCTTCTGGGGCACGCATGCGCCGATGCCCAAATGGGGGGCTCCGGAATGGACGGGAAACGAGTGGAAGGGCTGGCAGCCGGGCATCCAGGCCTTCCTGGCGCGACAGGCCCTGGAGAAGAAGGTGAGTAACGGAGCAGCCTTACCCGACGTGCTGGACGGCGGCGAGGCCTGGCAGATGTACGTTCCCAACCTGACCGACGCGGACATTGAACGCGGCCCGGTGTTGCCCGCCCATGACATGACGGTGCTGGGCATGGCGTTCGGCGTCGTCAGCCCGATCTGAACCGAGGGGCCGGCTGGCCCTGGGGCAAAGCGGACTTCACTGGGTCGGCAGCATCTCCACCAGGCCGTGCAGCGTCGCCGCGACCTGGGTGCCGGAGTCGAGGTCCTTCACCTGCAGGCTGCCATCCCCGGCCACGAGCACGGCGGCGCGGGCCTGGCGCTTATTGGCCCGCTCCAGCCGGCGCTTGGGGTTACCGCGATACTCCATCTCGGCGTGGATGCCGGCCGCGCGCAGGGCCTGCAGCACGACCAGGGCAGGGGCCTCGTCCGCCATCGGCACCACCGCCACGGGGCGCGGCGCGGGTGGGGTGCGGTCGGCCGCCTCCATCAGCAGCGCCAGCCGCTCCATGCCGGCGGCCCAGCCGACGCAGGGCGTGGCCGGCCCGCCCATCTCCTCGACCAGCCCGTCATAGCGGCCGCCGGCCATGACCGTGCCCTGCGCGCCCAACCGGTCGGTGACGAATTCAAAGGCGGTGTGGCTGTAATAGTCCAGGCCGCGGACGATGCGGGGGTTTTCGCGCAGGGGCACGTCCATGCCGCGCAGATAACCCAGCACGGCCGCGTAATGCGCGGCCGCCGCGCCGGTCAGATACGCTGTGATCGCGGGCGCGTCCGCCAGCAGCGCCCGGTCGCCGGCATCCTTGCTGTCGAGGATGCGCAGCGGGTTCTTCTCCAGCCGCATCCGGCTGTCTTCCGACAGGTTTTCGGCATGGCGGGTGAAATACGCCACCAGCGCCGCGCGATAGGCATCGCGGCTTTCCGCATCGCCCAGCGTGTTGATCTCCAGCACCACGCCATCCGCGATGCCCAGCGCCTGGATGATGTGCCAGCCGGCCGCGATTACCTCGGCATCGGCGAGCGGTTCGGCCGCGCCCAGGATTTCGCAGCCGATCTGGTGGAATTGCCGGTAGCGGCCCTTCTGCGGCCGCTCGTAGCGGAACATCGGGCCGGCATAGAACGCCTTTTGCGGCAGCGACTGGGTCAGGCCGTTGCTGACCAGGGCGCGGCATACGCCGGCGGTGTTCTCCGGCCGCAACGTCAGCATCTCGCCGCCGCGGTCGGGGAAGCTGTACATCTCCTTGGCGACGACGTCCGACGTCTCGCCCAGCCCGCGCGAGAAGACGCGCGTATCCTCGAAGATCGGCGTGAACCATTCCTCGAAGCCGTACAGCGCCGCGATGCGCCGCGCGGTATCGCCCACCGCCACGTGCCGGCGGGCATCGGCGCCGATCATGTCCCGGGTGCCGCGCGCGGGTTGCAGTCTGGTGCTCATGGCGGGCGGTATGGCGCGGGTGGCGGCGCTTGTCATGGGGTGGCAGGGTGGTCATATCCTGGCCGATGCGCGCCCTGATCGCCCTGCTGCTGATGCTGGCGCCCGCGATGGCGCAGCCGCGCGATGCGCCTTCTGCCCCGCGCACGACCACGACGCTGCACAGCGAGGCTGCGGCGGTCGCTCCCGGCCAGCCTTTCCGCGTGGCGATCGACCAGGTTTTCAGCCGTGGCTGGCACAGCTACTGGTTCAACCCTGGATCGGCGGGGGCGCCCATCGAGGTGACGTGGAGCGCCGCCGCCACGCAGCTGCAATTCCCCGCGCCGCACCGCACCCCGACCCCCCCGCTGGTCAGCTTCGGCTACCAGGACAGCGTGACCTACCTGGCGACGGTCACGCCCCCGGCCACGCTGGTGCCGGGCGATCGCTTCAGCCTGGAAGTCGAGGCGCGTTGGCTGGTCTGCGCCGAGATCTGCATTCCCGAGGAAGGTCGCTTCACGTTGACCCTGCCGGTGGAGGCCACCGCGCGGCCTGGCCCGCCCGGCCGGTTCGACGCGGCGGAGGCCAGGCTACCTCGCCCGTTCCCCTTCGCCAGCAGCATCGGCTTTGCCGGCGGGGCTGGCGCGTTGGAGTTGAGCGGGTTGCCCGGCGGCGTGCGCGAAGCCTTCTTCTTCCCCGCCGGGGAGTTCCTGCTGGACCACGCTGCGCCACAGCCATGGCGGGCCGCGGGCGACCGGCTGACGCTCAGCCTGACTCGCGCCCCCGGCCCGCTGCCGGAGCGCGTGGCGGGGGTGCTGGCCCTGACCGACACCCAGGGCGTGCGCAGCGCATTCACCATCGACCTGGCACCCGGCCCGATGCCTGGTGTCACGACCCAGCCGCTTTGGCAGCTGCTACTGCTGGCCGGCCTGGGCGGCCTGATCCTGAACCTGATGCCCTGCGTCTTCCCCATTCTGGCGATGAAGGCGGCGGCGCTGGCCGCCTCGGCCCACGACGCCCGACATGCGCGGCGCGACGGCCTGGCCTTCCTCGCCGGCGTGCTGACCACCTTCCTGCTGCTGGCGGGCGTGCTGCTGGCGCTGCGGGCGGGCGGGCAGGCGATCGGCTGGGGCTTTCAGCTGCAGTCGCCCCCGGTGACGGCGGGGCTGGCCCTGCTGATGCTGGCCGTGGCGCTGAACCTGTCCGGCGTCTTCCATGTCGGCGCGGGCCTGCAGGGGACCGGATCCGGGCCGCTGGCCCGTCTGCCGGGCGGGCTGGGAGCCTTCTTCACCGGGGCCCTGGCGGTGGTGGTCGCCGCGCCCTGTACCGCGCCCTTCATGGCCTTCGCCCTGGGGGCGGCCCTCGTCATGCCCTGGCCGATGGCGATGGCGGTCTTCCTCGGGCTGGGTCTGGGTCTGGCCCTGCCGTTCACGGTGGCCAGTCTGACGCCGGGCCTGTTGACGAGATTGCCGCGGCCGGGTCCGTGGATGGAGCGGCTCAAGGGGCTGCTGGCCTTCCCCATGTATGCGACCGCGCTGTGGCTGGCCTGGGTGTCCAGCCGCCAGACCGGGGCCGAGGCCCTGGGCCTGCTGTTCGTGGCCGGCCTGCTGGTGGCGCTCGGCGCATGGCTGATGGGGAGCGGTCAGGCCGAGCGGATGCAGGGACGACGGGGCCGGCTGTCTCTGGCGACGGGGGTCGTGGCCCTGCTGCTGGCGGGCGGCGCGCTGGTGATGGCGGCGCGCGTGCCGGTATCGGCGGTCGACGGCGCGACGGCCGGTCAGGGCGCGGGCCCGGCGAGCGCGCCGTGGTCGAGCGCTGCGGTCGCGGCGGCGCTGGCCGAGGGGCACCCGGTGCTGGTCAATTTCACCGCCGACTGGTGCGTCACCT
>JACMRO010000213.1 GCA_014376425.1 Rubritepida sp. | reverse complement strand
AGCCGGTGCCGGCGCGCCTGCGCGTCGCCCATGTGCTGGCCGCGCGGCGGGAGTCCCGGCTGCATGGCTTGCGCAGGATAGCGACCGTGGCGGCCTGGCTGATGATCGGCGGCGTGGCCGGCTGGGCGGGGCATGGGCTGGTGCCGCAGGGCGCCACAGTCACGGCGATGCGGCCGATGGTGGCCGAGGCGCTGTCGGCGCACCGCGTGTTCGCGCCCGACGCGGCGCGGCCGGTCGAAGTCGCCGCAGCGCAGGAAGCGCAACTGGTGGGCTGGCTCTCGAACCGTTTGGGCCGGCCGCTGGTGGCGCCTGATCTGGTACCGCTTGGCTACAGCCTGCTGGGCGGGCGGCTGCTGGCGGGTGCGGCGGGGGACCCGGCGGCGCAGCTGATGTATGCCGGGCCGGGCGCCGAACGACTGACGGTCTATCTCCGCGCCGACCGGGCCGGCGGCGCGGGCACCGAGTTCCGCTTCGCCGGGCTGCCGGCGCAGGGCGTCACCGCCTTCTGGTGGGTGGACGGGGGGTTTGGCTTCGCCGTCGCCGCGGAAGGGCTGGAGCGGGTGGCGTTGCTGCGCGTTGCCGAAAGCGTGCACCGGCAGGTGGCCCGGTCTCAGGCGTTGTGACCAGCAAGACGTGTGTGCCCAAAACAGCTGAAGCAGGAGGCATGGCGGCTTGGCGGCCGGTTCAGCCAGGCATGAAAGCCCGAGCGCGAGACGCCCAGCGCTGAGCACTGCCAGGCCACCGGCCAGATGGAACGGTGCGCCGCGGCAAAGGCGAACTTCATATCGCATCCCTGGCGAAGTACGCCGCGGCCTTTTTTAGGATGTCACGCTCCGCCCGGAGCTTGGCGACCTCTCGGCGAAGACGATCGATTTCCTGCTGCTCGGGCTGCACCTGGCCATGGCCGGGAAAGACATGCCTGGTGTCGGCAGCCACATCCCTGATCCAACGCCGCAGGACACTCTCGGCCACATCCAGGTCACGGGCCGCCTGCGCCACGGCAACGCCGCGCTCCGTCACCAACTTCACCGCCTCAAGCTTGAACTCCCGGCTGAACACTCGTCGCTGCATGGAAACCTCCGATAGGGTTGGAAAACCTTATCTCGGTGTCCACCAAACCAGCAGCAGGCCATACGCCGCCCGTGCCGACGATCCCCTCCATCCCACCTACCGACGTCCTGAGGCGCCTCAGCGCCCTCCAGGGGGCTCCCATTGCCGATTTGAAAAGGCAGTGGTTGGAGCTGTTCGGTAAAGAGGCTCCACCCTGGAACCGGGCGTACGTCCAGAGCCGGTTAGCCTACAGGATTCAGGAGCTGGCCTATGGCGGACTGAAGCGCGAAACCGTCGACCGGTTGGTGGCGCTTGGCGAGCAGCTGGACGGCGGCAACGTGGTGCTACGCCGCATCCGTGCCGATGGCCGCCCGCTGCCAGGCACGCGACTGCTGCGAGAGCACAACGGCATTCAGCACGTCGTCACAGTCAGGCGCGACGTCTTCGAATTCGAGGGGAGACCGTACCAGTCCCTCTCCGCCGT
>JACMRO010000212.1 GCA_014376425.1 Rubritepida sp. | reverse complement strand
GGACCAGGCGCGGCTCGCCATCGGGCGCCCGGCGCAGCACCTTCTGGGTGGTGATGATGATGCGCCGGCCGTCGCGCGTAGTGCGGCGCATGTCGCCTTGCCATGCGTTGTCGCGCAGCAGCGCCTCCTGGATGGCGGCCGGGTCGACGTCGCTTTCGGTGCGCAGCAGGGCATGGGTGTCGCGGCCCAACGCCTCCTCCTCGCTCCAGCCATACAGCCGGGTGGCGCCTTCCGACCAGAAACGGATGTTCCCGGCCATGTCGCGGCCCATGAAGGGTGCGAGGTCCAGCGTGTCCAGCGTTTCCTGCAACAGCTTCTCGCTATCAACCAGGGCGGCAGTGCGGCGCGCCACCCGCTCCTCCAGCGCGTCATTAGCCAGTGCCAGCGCCTGCTGCTGGCGCCCCACCAGCATCGCCAGCCACAACAGCGCCAGCGTGGCCGAGAGCCCGCCCATCAGCAGCGGCAGCACGCCCCAGGCCCAGCGCTGCCAGACCAGCCTGTGCGGACGGGCCGCGGTGGTGAAGGCCGGATAGCCTTCGACCCGGCGATAGGTCGTGATGCGCAGGCTGTTGTCGAGATTGGACCGGGTGGGTGCCGAGGCCTGGTCCTGGCCCCGCTGCATCGCCTGCAGCAAGAGGTTGTCGGCGGTGACCTGCGCCCCTGCCGGCAACGGTGCGCTGCGCGCCAGCATCAGCCCATCCAGCCGTGCGACGGAGAGGACATCGCCCGAATCGCTGGCCAGCCGACCCAGCGCGGCTTCCCAGTCGGCAACATAGATCGACGCGTTGATGACGCCATCATAGGCACCGGCCGGCAGGCCGTTGCCGGTGCGCTCGCGCCGGGCTGTCAGGGCGAAGAACGCCTCATTCGACAACCGGCCGACATAGACCGGGCTGATCGCGAATTCCGGCCCGCCATCGGCGCGCAAGGACTGGTTGAACTCACGGTCGGCATAGGAGCCCAGGCGCGACACCGGATAGCTGCTGCCGGCGACCAAAGGCATGGAGTCCCGGTCAAAGACGAACAGGTAGGGTTCGCGCTCGCCGGTCCAGCGGGCGCGGGCTGTGGCGGCGCGGCGCAGCGCGAAGTGGTATTCCCGCTCCCCCACGCGGATTTGCTCGTCGCTCAGGCCGCCCAGGATGCCATTGGCGCGGTCGATGCGCAGCAGCAGGCCGTCCAGCACGCGGCGCACCAGCTCGGCCGCGGCGTCGGCCGCGCGGGCGGTATCCTGCTCGGCCTCTTTCCAGGCGGCGCGCCAGGACAGCCAGGCGCCGGCGGCGGTGACCAGCAGCGGCACGCTGATCGCGGCGACGAACAGCAGGCGATACGTGGCGGCGACAGGGCCCTGGCCGCGAAGGCCCCTGCCGGCCACGGCGCTTTTCCTCTCGTCGTCGGGGATGCTCTCGCGCATCGCCCCTCATAGCGCAGCAAATGGGCGGTGCGAAACCCGCTCCCCCGGCCGCATGCAAGGCAGCGGTTGCAACGGTGCACGGCGCCATCACCCTGCTCCGGCGGCAGTGGCGATGCAGGGCATCGAAAGTTCGGCCAGGGCGGGACCGGTGGCAGTCAGCGCCGGGCGGTGCTTGCGGCGGCGCCGGCGGTGCTCGCCCTGGCCCGAGCTCGAAGGGTGGGTACACTTCGCCGGCGATCGGGTGAGCCGCCAGCCGGTCTCGCAGGAGGCCGCGGTGCCCAGCGCGTGGCACCCGCTTGGACCGCTGGGTCGCATACCGTTACGGCAGATTTGCTATGGTGTTTCGTCTCATTTATGTTACTCTCAATCAATTCCGGAGCATTTGCCATTTTTCTAACGCCGCCCCTCCCGCGATACCTTCGCACCGTGGCGAACCCGCCGATCCCGAAAGGGGCGCATGCCCCAGCCCTTTCGGCCACGGAACCAGGCTGTGCCGCCGTGGCAAAGGCTGTAAATATCCTTATCGTTGAGAATGAAACGCTGGTGGCCATGGGGGTGCGCCGCATGCTGGAGAGCGTGGGGTACCGCGTCTGCGGCATCGCCGCTACCGCGGCCGCCGCCCAGGACCTGGCGCGCGCCCACGCTCCCGACCTAGTGCTGATGGACGTTACGCTGAGAGGCCAGGTCGACGGGATCGAGGCCGCAGCGGCGATGCTGGCGGAGCGGCCTTTCGCGCTCGTCTTCGTGACCGCTCATTCCGACCCGAAAACCAGGGCGCGGATGCAGGCGCTGCACCCGGTCGGCATCCTCCCAAAACCCTTTACGGAGCGTCAGTTGCTGCAGATTATCCACGCCAGCATCGCATCGCCCGCGGCGTGAGTGCGCCGTTACAGGGCCTGCCCATCGCCCTGGAGCGCGATGTCCTCTGCCAGACGCTGCTGCGGGAGTTTTCGGGTACGCCCGAGGAAGTGGTGGGGCTGGACGAGGCTTCGGGTTTCACAGCGTGGTGGGCGGCCATGTCGGCGAGATGATCGGGCGCGAATAGCGGCGCTGGGCGAGACGCCGCTTGACGCCGGGATGGTGGCGTAGGTGCTGATCGATCACAAGCGCCGCATCCAGGGCGATTTCTTGCGGCTGCTGTTAGCGGAGCAGATGAAGGCCACGCTTGGCTGCGAAGGGTCAGACGGGTCGTGGTAGACGGTGATCGCGCTTGCGCCTGGCTGATCAGAGCGCCTGGCGCAGCATGACCGGCCCCCGGCGCCCCGTGGCCGCCCGCCCCGCCGTGCGCTCGCCCGGGAAGACCGGGGCGGCGTGGATGGTAGAACGGCCGCCCCGCGCCACGGC
>JACMRO010000211.1 GCA_014376425.1 Rubritepida sp. | reverse complement strand
GATCGACCAGTTCCTAAAGGACGGGTCCAACCATCGCACCGACCAGTATGGCGGCAGCATCGAAAACCGCGCGCGTTTCGGGCTGGCGGCGGTGGACGCGATCCTGGCGGTGCATCCGGCCAAGCGCCTGGGGATCCGCATCTCGCCCGCGCCGGTGATGGACGCGGCCGACAGCGACCCGCAGGCGCTATTCGGCTATTTCGTCGAACAGCTGGGCCGCCGCGGCCTGGCCTATGTGCACGTGATCGAGGGTGTGACGGGTGGCGACCGCACCGCCGGAGGTCTCGATTTCGGTGCCCTCAAGCGCGCCTTTCCGGGATGCTGGATGGTGAATAACGGCTACACGCGGGAAATGGCGCTGGATGCGGTGGCCGCCGGCCAGGCCGACCTGGTGGCCTTCGGCAAGCCCTACATCGCCAACCCCGATCTGGTGGAGCGGCTGCGCGCCAATACCGCCCTCAACCCGGCCAACCAGGCTACCTTCTACGGTGGCGGCGCCGAGGGCTACACCGACTATCCAGCCCTGGCGGCGTAGCCGGGACGGCATGGCCGGGCTAGCGTCGAGCCGATGAACAGCCCGGCCAACCCCAATTCAGGCGAAGATTCCCGTCGCATCCAGCAGCCGGGGCGCAACCCGCATTTGTTCCGCCCGATCACCTGGCGAGGCGTGACCGCGAAGAACCGCATCATGCTCTCGCCGCTGTGCGAATATTCCAGCGACGACGGCATGCCCAACGATTGGCACCTCGTGCATCTGGGCGCCCGCGCCGCCGGCGGGGCGGGCATCATCTGCACCGAGGCCACGCATGTCTCGGCCGAGGGCCGGATCACCGCGCATTGCCTGGGCCTGTGGAACGCGGCGCAACGGGACGGGCTGGCGCGGATCGCCGGCTTCATCGCGGGCCAGGGCGCGGTGCCGGCGATGCAGCTTGCCCATGCCGGGCGCAAGGCGTCGATCCGCAGGCCCTGGGAGGGCAGCGGGCCTCACCCCGTCACCGAGGGCGGCTGGCAGGTGCTGGGGCCGAGTGCCCTGCCCTTCGGCCCCGGCCACAACTTGCCCCGCGCCATGGGGCTGGACGACATCGCCCGTGTGACGGCCGAATTCGCGCATTCGGCGAAGCTGGCGCGGCAGGCGGGCTACCGTATCGTCGAGCTGCATGCCGGGCACGGATACCTGCTGCATCAGTTCCTCAGTCCGCTCAGCAACCAGCGAAACGACGGCTATGGCGGCGACACCGCCGGGCGGACCCGCTTCCTGCTCGAGGTCATCGCCGCGGTGCGCGCGGAGTGGCCGGCCGACCTGCCGCTCTTCGTCCGCCTTTCCTGCACGGACTGGGTGGAGGGCGGGCTCGACCTGGCCGAAGCCATCGCCATTACGCGGCTGCTGGCGGCGACTGGCGAGGTGGACCTGATGGACTGCACCACCGGCGGCCTGGACCCGCGGCAGAAAATCACCCCAGGCCCCGGCTACCAATTACCGTTCAGTGAAGCGATCCGCCGTGAGACCGGCATGGCGACGGGCGCGGTGGGCATGATCAACACCCCCGACCTGGCCGAGGAGGTGCTGGCCAATGGCCGCGCCGACCTGGTGATCATGGGCCGCAAGCTGATGGCTGAGCCGCACTGGCCGCTCGTGGCGGCCCGCGCGCTGGGCGCAAGCGTCGCCTGGCCGGTGCAGTATGAACGGGCGCAGCTGAGCTAACGGTACCGATACCCGCCCCGCCCGGCCGGATCGCGCGGATCACTGTCGCTGACGCCGGTGCTGGGCCGGCCGCGCCCGGCGCCGTCGCGCGGATCGCTGTCCGAATTGCCGGTGCGGGGTTGGCCACGGCCGGCGCCGTCACGCGGGTCGCTGTCGCTCTGGCCGGTGTAGGCGCGGCCACTTCCGGCGCGGTCGCGCGGGTCGCTGTCGCTCTGGCCGGTGCGGGGGCGGCCACGGCCACCCGGGTCGTTCGGGTCACTGTCCGAAGTGCCGGTCTGCGGCCGGCCCTGCCCGGCGCGGTCACGCGGGTCGCTGTCGGAGGTTGGCTGGCGCTGGATGGGGCGGCTGCCGCCGCGGCCACGGCCGGGGCTGTCGCCCGAATCGGCATCGGTGACGCCGGTGCCGCCCTTCTGGGCACTCGCGGCGGTGGGGATGGTGGCCAACAGCAGCAGGCGCCGCGCCAGAGGTGGTTTAGTCATTGTCCTTTTCTCCCGGTGGCAAGCCTGAACCCGGCGAACCGCTGCGGGCAAGGAAATACTGGACGGCCGGCCGCCAACCGCCTCAGATTGCGCGAAACGGGAGGCCGCCATGCCATCACGCCGCACAACGCTGGCCGCGCTGGTCTTGCCGCATCTGGCCTTGCCGCATCTGGCACAGGCCCAGGCGGCCTGGCCGCTGGACCGCCCTGTCGACGTCATCGTCCCTTTCCCCGCCGGCGGCGGCGTGGATGTGATGGCGCGTATCATCATGCCACTCGTCGCCGCGCGGATCCCCGGCCTGCGACACGTCGTCACCAACCGTCAGGGCGCCGCCGGGCAAATCGGCATGGAAGCGGCCTACAATGCCGCGCCGGACGGCTACACCCTGCTGGCCACCACGCTGCCAGCACAGAACGCCATCCCGCTGGAACGCCCGGCACGGTTCCAGGCGCTGGGCTTCACCTTCCTGGCCAACATCGTCGAGGATGCCAACGCCTTCTACGTCCGCGCCGACAGCCCGGTGCGCAGCCTGGCCGACCTGATCGCCGCCGGCCGCGCCCGGCCCGGCGGGCTGAACTACGGCACCACCGGCGTTGGCAGCGACGACCATCTGTTCATGTTGGCTTTCGAGCGCGCGGCGGGTCTCCCACGCTTCACCCACGTGCCGTTCGCCGGGGTGGCGCCGCTGATCCCGGCGCTGCTGGGCGGGCATCTCGACATGGCGGCGGTCAATGTCGGGGACGGGCTGGCGCTGGTGCGGGAAGGCCGCCTGCGCCTGCTGGCCCAGGCCGCCGAACGCCGCCAGCCGGAGGCGCCCGAGGCCCCCACTTTCCGCGAATTGGGGCTGGATATCGTGATGGGCGCCTCGCGCGGCATCGTCGGCCCGCCGGGGATGCCGGCGGCGGTCACTCAGGCGCTGGTCGCGGCACTGGAAGGTGCGATGCGCGACCCGGGCTTCGTGGCCGAGGCGGCGCGGCAATCCATGCCGCTGCGGCCGATCTGGGGCGCCGCTTATCGCGACTACGCGGGCGTGGTGGACAGCCGGACCCGGGAATTGTGGCAGGCCAGCCCCTGGCGCGAGTAGACGGAGTACTTCACCGGGCCGCACCACCGGGTCTTCCGGGCCGCTCTACGGCACAGCGATCCGGCCCCGCAGCCGGTTGGCCAAAGCTGCTACCGCTGCCGCCGCAGCAGCCACAGCCCCAGCAGGACCGACACAACCAGCAGCCCACCCGCCAGCGCCATCTGCCAGGCGCCATCCACCCGCACGCCCTTGCCCAGCAGCGAGAAGATGATGGTTTGCGGCAGGTAGCCCACCGCCGAAGCGGCCAGGAACGGCCCCGCCGCAATGCCGGACAGGCCAGCCAGCAGGTTCAGTGCCAGGTTGTTGCCCACCGGCAGCAGCCGCAGCGCCAGGGTGGCGGTAAAAGGGTTGCCGCGCAGCCGTTCCACCAGCGGCCGCAGCCGGGGGCCGAAGCGCCCATCCAGCCGCCGCTCTGCCCAACCGCGGCCGACCGCGCGGGCCCACGCCCAGGCCGCCGCGCAGCCCAGCAGCTGCGCCAGCAGCGCCAGGCCTGTGCCCACCACCGTGCCGTAGGCATAGCCGCCCAGGAAGGCCACGGACTGCCGCGGCACCCCTACCGCCGTGGCCGCGCCGGCGGCCGCCAGGAAGATCAGCTCGCCCCGCAGACCCTCGCCGCGGATGTAACGGTCGACCCATTCGGTGCCCGGCGCGGCGCCGATCGCACGCAGCAGCAGGCCGCCAGCGACCAGCCCCGCCGCCAGCATGGCGAGTTTGGCCAGGCCCCTGGCGGTTGGGCTCACTCGATGACCGGCCGCTTCCCGCGCCGCTGCAGCCATGCCACGCCCACCAGGTCGAGGAAGGCCACCAGCAGCCGGTCCAGCGTGCCGTAATTGGAGACCCCGCGGGTGCGGGGCCGGTGATGGACCGGCTCGCTGACCACCTGGCCCCCCTGGCGCAGTACCAGCGCCGGCAGGTAGCGGTGCATGTGGTCGAAACGCGGCAGTTCCAGGAACAGGGCACGCGGAAATACCTTCAGGCCGCAACCGCTATCAGGCGTCGCGTCGCGCAGCAGCCTGGCGCGGATGCGGTTGGCGACGCGGCTGGTCAGGCGTTTCACCACGGTGTCGCGCCGCGCCACCCGGTGCCCGGCCACCAGCACGTCGCCGCCCAGCGCCTGGGCACGGGCCAGCAGCCGGGGGATGTCGGCCGGGTCGTTCTGCCCGTCGCCGTCCAGCGTCGCGATCCATTGGCCGCGCGCCGCCCGTACACCGGTGATGACTGCGGCCGACTGGCCGCAGCTGGCGCGGTGCCGCAGCCGGCCGACGCCTGCCGCCGCCAGTTCAGCCGCCGTGCCGTCGGACGAGCCATCATCGACATAGATGATCTCATGCGGCAGCCCGGCCAGGGCGGCACGGATTTCCGCCACCAACGGTGCGATGTTCGCCGCCTCATTACGCACCGGCACCACGACGCTGAGCAGCGGCGGCGTCTCGTCGCGGTCACGCAGCTCCGCTGCTGGGGGCGGTTCGGTCATGCCTTGGCCGGTAGCAGCGATGTGGCTGGCCCACAATCCGCGTCACTCCGGCTGCGAAACGGCGCAAGTCATCCTATACTGTGCTCTATGCCTTTCGACGCCCTCTCCAGCACACTGGCCCCCGCCGACCGCGGCAACCGCGCCGCCACCCGCCCCGTCGCGCTGTGGCTGCTCACCGTGGCTTCCATGGTGTGGATCATGGTAGCGCTGGGTGGCGCCACGCGGTTAACCGGCTCGGGGCTGTCGATCATGGAGTGGGCGCCCATCATGGGCACCCTGCCACCCTGGTCGGGCGCTGAATGGCAGCGGCTTTACGACCTCTATCGCGCCATCCCGCAATACCAGCTGCAGAATGCGGGTTTCGGTATGGAGGGCTTCCAGCGGATCTTCTGGCTGGAATGGGCGCATCGCTTCTGGGGCCGGGTCATCGGCCTGGCCTATCTGCTGCCCTTTCTGTGGTTCTGGGCGACCGGGCGCATCGCGCGGCCGCTGCTGCCGCGGCTGGGGCTGCTATTCGTGCTCGGCGGCATGCAGGGTGCGATCGGCTGGTTCATGGTGGCGTCGGGCTTCGATGAGGGGCGCGTTTCCGTCGCACCGTTCCGGCTGGTCGCGCATCTGTCGATGGCGTTCCTGCTGTATGCGGCCCTGGTCTGGACCGCGCTGGGGCTGCTGCAGCCGGCCGCGGCCCCGTTGCCGGGCCTGGCTGAGGCGCGCCGCCCCGCGCTGCGCCGCCAGGTCGCCTGGGCGTTTGGGTTGGCGGTGGCGACCATGCTGGCGGGCGGCTTCGTGGCAGGGCTGCGCGCCGGCTTCAGCTACAACAGCTTTCCGCTGATGGACGGCCAGCTGGTCCCGGCGGGCTATTTCGATCTGGCGCCCTGGTGGCGCAACCTGGTGGGCAACATCGCCACGGTGCAGTTCAATCATCGGCTGCTGGCCAGCCTGGCGCTGCTGGCGGCGCTGGGGGCCGGGGCCACGGCCTGGTGGCGGGTGCCGCGCAGCCCCGCCCGTGACCGGGTGCTGCTGCTGACCGGCAGCGTGCTGCTGCAATATGCGCTCGGAATCGCGACACTGCTGTATGTGGTGCCGGTATCACTGGGCACGCTGCACCAGGCGGTGGCGGTTGGGGTGCTGACGGCCGGGCTGCTGGCGTTGCACGGGCTGCGCCGGCCATCGGCCTCCCCGCCGTGAACGTCGGCGCGCCGGCCGACCTGCTGCGGATCATGCTGGAAGGCATGCGCCACGGCATCGCCCTCTTCGACGCCGATCAGAACCTGCTTGCGGCGAACCCGCTGGCGGCAGAACTGTGCGGCCTGCCGCCCGAAGCCTTCCGGCCCGGCACCTCGCTGGCGGCATTGCACCGGATGCAGATCGGGGCTGGCGAGTTCGACGGCGAGGCCGCCATGCCAAGCTTCGCCGACGACAAGCCATTCGGCCCAGTGGGCCTGCCGCCCAGCTACACCCGCGCCCGGCCCAACGGCGTCGTCATCGAAGTGCGGAGCGACGCGGTGCCCGGCGGCGGCATGGTGCGCACCTATTCCGACATCTCGGCGCTGCGCCGCGCCGAGGCGCAGCTGAGCGACCAGGCCGGGCTGATGAGCCGGATGCTGGAAGGCATGCGGCACGGCGTGGCCCTGTTCCGCGACGACGGCACCCTGCTGGCCGCCAACACGCTCGCTCAAGACCTCCCGGCGCTGACCGAACCGGGCGACGCGGCGCCGCAGGCCTTCGACAACGAAGCTGATTTGCAGGCGTTTCTGCACAATGCCGGCGCGCATGGCATGCCCGAGGGCCGTCATACCCGCCGCAATGCCCATGGCCGCATGCTGGAAGTGGTGACCGACCGGCTGGCCGGCGGTGGCTTCCTGCGCAGCTTCACCGACGTGACCGAGCTGCACGAGGCGCAGGCCGCCGCCCAGGATCGCGCCACCATGCTGGAAACGATGCTGGGCAGCATTCGCCATGGCCTGGTGATGTATGGCCCCGATGCGCGCCTCATCACCGCCAACCCGCTGGCCGCGCAGCTGACCGGCGTGCCCGACCTGCACCGCCGGCACGACATGACCCTGGCCACGCTGCTGCGGATGCAGAAGAACGCCGGCAGCTTCGGCACCGGCGCCGCGGCCGACGCGGTGGAGGCCTGGTGCCTGGCGCTGGACCGCACCCGGCCACAAGCCTTCCAGCGCCTGCTGCCCGACCAGCGCGTGTTCGAGGTGGTGAGCGAACCCACCGCCGAAGGTGGCTTCGTGGTGGCCATTTCCGACGTCACCAAGCTGACCACGGCGGAAGGCGACGCCAAACGCCGCGCCGATGTGCTGGGCGCGATGCTGGAGAACATCCGGCACGGCATCTGCCTGTTCGACGGCCAGGGCCGCCTGCTCGCCGCCAACCAGGTGCTGCGCGAGATGCTGGACCTGCCGGCCGCGGTGACCGAGCCCGGCGCGCTGCACCGCGACTTCGTGGCCGAGCTGCTGGGCCAGGGCGAGTATGCCGAGGGCGAGGCCGCCGCCTTGCCCAGCCTCGACCCGGGCCAGCCGCTGCGCACCGTCCGCGCCCGCCCCAATGGCCGCATCGTCGAGGTGGTGAGCGACCCGATTGCCGGCGGCGGCTTCGTCATGACCTTCACCGACATCACCGCCGAACGGGCCGTGCGGGCCGAGCTGGAACAGGCGCGCGACGCGGCCGAGACCGCCAACGCCGCCAAATCCCGCTTCCTGGCCACCATGAGCCACGAGCTGCGCACGCCCCTGACCGCGGTGATCGGCTTTGCCGAGGCGCTGCGGGCCCACCCTACCGCCGCCGCACGCGACGAATACCTGGCCACCATCCATGACGCCGGCCGCCACCTGCTGGGCCTGATCAACGACATCCTGGACGTGGCGCGGGCCGAACAGGGCGGCCTGTCCGTGCTGTCCGAGCCGGTCGACGTGGCCGGGCTGCTGGAGGGCGTGGGCCGGGTGATGCGCCAGACCGCCGCCGCCGGCGAGGTCGGGCTGTCGATCCTGGCGCCGGCGGGCCTGCCGCCGGCGCGGGCGGATGCGCTGCGGCTACGCCAGGTCATGCTCAACCTCGTCGCCAACGCGGTGAAGTTCACCCCCAAGGGCGGCAGCGTCGTGGTCGCGGCCGCCCTGCAGCCCGATGGCGGCATGCTGCTGAGCGTGACCGACACCGGCATCGGCATGGCGGAAGCCGACATCCCGCGCGCTTTCGAGCCGTTCAACCAACTCGATGCCGGGCTGGCGCGGCGCTTCGAGGGCTCGGGGCTGGGCCTGCACCTGTCGCGCGCGCTGGCGCAGGCGCAGGGTGCGGAGCTGACCTTGCGCAGCCGCCCCGGCCACGGCACCACCGCCCTGCTGCGCTTCCCGCCCGACCGCGTGCTGCACCCGGCCGATGCGCTATCCCCTGCTGCCTACCCCGCCCATGAAGGAATGCCCTGATGTCCGACGCCCCCTGCCAGGCACTGGCCGTGACCGACGCGCTGTTCTTCCGCGACATGGACCGCGGCGCGGCCGAGCGGCGCGTGGCCGACACGCTGTCGGGCTGTGACGATGGCGAGCTGTTCCTGGAATACCGGGAGAGCGAGGCGATCAGCCTCGATGACGGGCGGATACGCTCGGCGAGCTTCGACACGATGCGCGGCTTCGGGCTGCGCGCGGTGGCGGGCGAGGGCGCGGGCTTCGCCCATTCGGGCGAGATCAGCGAGGCGGCGCTGGCGCGGGCGGCGGGCGCGGTGACGGCGGTGCGGGCCGGGCATAATGGCGAATGGGCGGCCGCACCCCAGGCGGCCGGGCCGCGGCTGTACAGCGACCAGAACCCGCTGCTGGCGATGGCGTTCGCGCGCAAGACGGCGCTGCTGATGGAGCTGGACGCCTATGCGCGCGGCCGTGACGCCCGGGTGGTGCAGGTCAGCGCGTCGATCACCGGCGAGTGGCAGGCGGTGCAGATCATGCGCGCGGATGGCGTGCGGGTGGCTGATCTGCGGCCGTTGGTGCGGCTCAATGTGAATGTGGTGGTGGAGCAGGATGGGCGGCGGGAGAGCGGCGGGCATGGCCTGGGCGGGCGCTTCGGCTACGACCGGGTGCTGGATGAGGCGACCTGGCAGGGCGCGGTGGATGAGGCGCTGCGCGGGGCGTTACTGAACCTGGACGCGGTGCCGGCGCCGGCGGGCGAGATGGAGGTGGTGCTGGGGCCGGGCTGGCCGGGCATCCTGCTGCATGAGGCGATCGGGCATGGGCTGGAGGGGGATTTCAACCGCAAGGGCACGTCAGCCTTTGCCGGGCTGCTGGGCAAGCGCATCGGGTCGCCCGGGATCACGGTGGTGGATGACGGGACGCTGGCCGACCGGCGCGGCAGCATCACGGTGGATGACGAGGGCACGCCCAGCGGCCGCACCGTGATGATCGAGGATGGGGTGCTGACGGGGTTCATCCAGGACCGGCAGAACGCGCGGCTAATGGGCGTGAAGCCCACGGGTAACGGCCGGCGGCAGAGCCATGCGCATGCGCCGATGCCGCGGATGACGAACACGATCATGCTGGGCGGCGGGCACGCGCCGGAGGAGATTCTTCGGAGTGTGAAGCGCGGGCTTTATGCGGTGAATTTCGGCGGCGGGCAGGTGGACATCACGTCGGGCAAGTTCGTGTTCTCGGCGGCGGAGGCCTACCTGATCGAGGATGGACGGGTGGGGGCGCCGGTTAAGGGGGCGACGCTGATCGGGAATGGGCCGGATGCGCTGACGAAGGTGACGATGGTGGGGAATGACAGCGCGATGGACCCGGGGATTGGGACCTGTGGGAAGAAT
>JACMRO010000210.1 GCA_014376425.1 Rubritepida sp. | reverse complement strand
GGCGGCGATGGGCGCGCCCCTTTTTGTGCCCCCACGCCGCGGGTAGGCGGCGAATCCCCCCGGCCGGCCGGCGATGGGCGTGACGCCCTGGCCGAGCAGGCGCTGCCGCACGCCCTGACCGGCCAGGGCGGCGGCGAAGGCGGCGTAAATGCGCCCAACCAGCGGCGCAAGCGTTTCCGCCGGCGCCAGAGCAGCGAAGTCGGTGCTGCTCTCGAAGCCCGGCAGGCCGGCCTCGGCGATGGTCGGCACTTCGGGCGCCAGCGGCGTGCGGGCGGCGGTGGACACGCCCAACGGCCGCATGCCGCCAGAGCGCAGATGCGGGATGGCGGTGATGGCATCGACGAAAGTGACCTGCACCTCCCCCGCCAGCTGCGCCTGCGCCGCCGGCGCGCCGCCGCGATAGGGCACATGCAGCAGTTCCACCCGCGCCATCTGCATCAGCAATTCCGTCGCCAGGTGGCTGGTGCCACCATTGCCGGAGCTGGCGAAGGATAGCCGGCCGGGATTGGCGCGGGCGAAGGCCAGGAAGCTGGCCAGGTCGTTAAAGGGCTGCGAGGGATGCGCCACCAGCATCTGCGGCGTGGTCGCCAGCAGCGAGACGGGTGCGAAGGCGCTGTCCTCGTAAGGCAGGCCGGTCATCAGATGCGGCGCGATGGCGTAGGTGGAATTGGTGCCGACCAGCAGCGTGTAGCCGTCGCCCCGGGCTCGCGCGACATAGGCATGCCCCACCGTGCCGGTCGCGCCAGTGCGGTTCTCGACCACGAAAACCTGCCCGGTGGCGGCGGCCAGGTGCTGGGCGATGACGCGCACCAGGCTGTCCGTGCTGCCGCCAGCCGGCCATGGCACGACAATGCTGACAGGGCGGGCGGGCCAGTCCGCCTGGGCGAAAACGATGCCGGGCGAAGCCAGAGCGGGCAGCAGGCGGCGTGGCAGGCGCATGGCGGTCTCCTTTGGCTGCCGGGCCAGCATAGCGACGCTGGCCCGCCTTGGTGGCGCGAAACACTCAGCCCAGCGTGATGACCAGATTGAGATGCTCATCGATGTGGCATTCCGCACCGGGCGGCACGACGCAGGTGCTCTCCCGTTCCTCAACCAGTGCTGGCCCCAGGAACCGGCTGCCGGCAGGCAGCGCGTAGCGGTCCAGTACGGCCGCCTGCACCTCGCCGACACCCTCGAAGTGCACGGCGCGGTGGCCGCGGGTGGCGGGGGCGCCGCTGGGCTCCCGCCGCAGGCTGATCTCGATGGGCGGCGCGCTGGCGGCGAGGCGCCAGGTCAGCGCCTCGATCGGCGCATCCTCCACAGTGCGGCCGAAGCGGGCACGGTAGGCGTCGAAAAAGGCCGCGCGGATGGCCGGCTGGTCGGCGGGCGACAGCTCCAGCCCCGGTAGCGGCACCGGGATCTCGAACCCCTGCCCGACATGGCGCATTTCGGCGACCGCGCGGTAGGCGATCTCCCCCGCCACCGCGCCGGCCTCCAGCAGCAGCGCATCGCATTGCGCACGCATCGCCGCGTAGAGCGCGTTGATGGCCGGGTAGTCCAGCCGCTCCAGCCGGCCCACCAGGCTGCGCACGGCGTCGGTGGCTGGCGGTGCGACCAGGAAGCCCAGCGCCGAGGCGACGCCGGCACCAAGCGGCACCATCACGCGGCCCATCTTCAGCAGCCGCGCCAGATTGCAGGCATGCACCGGCCCCGCGCCGCCAAAGGCAATCAGCGTGTAGCGGCGCGGGTCGCGCCCCTTCTCGGCCAGGTGCATGCGGGTGGCGGCGGCCATCGTCTCATCGACGATGCGGCTGATCCCCAGCGCCGTCTCCGCCACGCCCATGCCCAGCGACGCGGCCACCCCGCCCTCGACGGCGCGCTGCACCAGCCCTTGGTCCAAAGCCATCTCGCCGCCTAGGAAATGCCCGGGATCGAGCCGCCCCAGCAGCAGGTCGGCATCGGTGACCGTGGGTTCGGTACCACCCTGGCCGTAGCACACCGGGCCGGGCCGGGCGCCGGCGCTGCGCGGCCCCACCTTCATCAGCCCCGAACCGGGCTCGACACGCGCGATCGACCCGCCGCCGGCGCCGATCTCGATCATGTCCACCACCGACACCTTCAGCGGCAGCCCCGAGCCGCGGGCGAAGCGGCGCACCCGTCCGGCCTCGAAATCATGCTTGTGGTCGGGGGCGCCGTTCTCCACCACCCACATCCTGGCGGTGGTGCCGCCCATGTCGTAGCTGACCACCGCATCCAGCCCTGCCTGGCGGGCGATGAAGGCCGCGGCCATGGCGCCGGCGGCGGGTCCGCTTTCGATCAACCGGATGGGAAAGGCCATCGCCTCGGCCAGCGAGGCGATGCCGCCCGAGGACAGCATGACGTAGAGCGCACCGCTGAAGCCGGTGCCCCGCAGATCGGCCTCGAGCTTGCGGAGATAGCGCTGCATGCGTGGCTGGACATAGGCGTTGGCGCATGCGGTCGAGGTGCGTTCGTATTCGCGGATCTCGGGCGCCACGGCACTGGATAGGGTGACCGGCAGGCCGAGCGGCGCCAAAAGCTCGCCCGCGCGCCGTTCATGCGCGGCCTCCCGGTAGCTGTGCAGGAAGGCGACGGCGATCGCCTCGGCCCCGTCGGCGACCAGCGCCCTGCCCTGCGCGAGCAACACCGTCTCATCGAGCGCCAGGAGCACCTCGCCCTGGGCCGAAATGCGCTCGGGCACTTCGAGGCGTAGGTGGCGCGGCACCAGCGTGGGCGGCGGCTCCAGGAAGAGGTCGTAGAGGTCATAACGGATCTCCCGGCCGATCTCCAGCGCGTCGCGGAAGCCCGCCGTGGTCAGCAGCCCGACCCTGGCCCCGGTGCGTTCGATAATGGTGTTGGTGACGAGGGTGGTGCCATGAACGATGGAATGCAGGTCGCCAGGCGTCAGCCCCGCCTCACGCAGTATGCGGGCGATGCCATCCACGATGGCGCGCGACGGGTCATCGGGCGTGGTGAGCAGCTTGCCGGTGCGGGTAATCCCCCGCGTCGCGTCGTGCAGCACGAGGTCGGTGAATGTGCCGCCAACGTCGACCCCCACCCGAGCGCCGAGCGCGCGCGGCGCGGTGTGCGCGCTCACTGGTAGTCCCCCGGCCGGGTGACCACGCCGTCGCGAATGTCGGTGGCCAGTGCCGCCGGGTCGCGCTCCCCCGGCGGGCCATAACCGCCACCGCCGGCATAGGTCATCACCAGGCGCACGCCGGGGGCGATCGTGGTGCGTGACTTCGGGTGTGGCCTGGTGCCATCGCTCATCCGAATGTCCGAACACGCGCCCGGCGCGCCGCCTAGCACGCCCTGCGCCGGATGGTCGCGCCGGTCGCTCAGCAACGACAGGCGCAGCGCGGCGGGCGAGCGCACCTCGATCTCCGCTTCCTGCCCAAGCCCGCCGCGCAGGCGCCCCGGTCCGCCGCTATCGGGGCGGAACTGCTTGCGCCACACAACCAGGGGCGCCACGCTTTCGAATGCCTCGATCGAGCCGGCGCCCGCATTGGTCGGGAATGCGGTCGTTGGCAGGCCGTCGCGATGCGGCGCCGCGCCCATGCCACCGGAGGCGAACAGCACTTGGCTGAACCGGTCGCCATGCGCGTCCAGGCCCGAGAACAGGCAGCGCATGGTGGGCGCGCCACCGCAATCGGCGATGATTTGGCTGGGGATGACAGGCGCCAGCGCCCGGTAGATGGCGCCGGCCAGCAGGTGCCCGGTCAGTTGCCGCGCACTGACCGGCGCGGGGTAGAGCGGGTTGAGGATGCAACGCTCGGGCGCGCGCACGGTGATGGCGCGATAGCTGCCCTCGTTGCGCGGCGTGAAGGGGTCCAGCGCGCATTTCACCGGATAGACGGAATAGGCGTGGGTGTAGTTCCAGACGCAGTTGATGCCGCGGGCGATCTGCGGGCTGGTGCCCTCGTAGTCGATCTCCATCGTGTCGCCGGCGACGCGCACGGTGCAGACGATGCGGGTGGTCTGCGCATCGAAGCCGTCCGCCTCCTGCACCGCCCGGTATTCGCCGTCCGGCAGGGCCGCGATGGCGCGGCGCATCGCGGCATCCGTGCGGTCGGCCAGGGCGGCGCCCAGGGTCGACAACTCCTCCAGCCCGGCATCGTCGAGGAATTCGCGAACCCCGGCGGCGCAGACCTGGTTGGCGGTGACCTGCGCCTCCAGGTCGCCCTGCACCTGGCGGGGAACACGGACATTGGCCAGGAACATGTCCAGCACGTCGCGGTTCCATTCGCCGGCGCGGATGATGCGGGTGGGCGGGATGCGCACGCCCTCCTCGAACACTTCCTGGCAGTCGGCGCCCCACAGCGCGCCACCCACATCGGGGCTGTGCGCGATGGAGCCGGCGAAGCCGACCAGCCGGCCGCGATGGAAAATGGGCGAGACGGCGGTGATATCCGGCAGGTGCCCGGTCGCCAGCCAGGGGTCGTTGGTGATGACGCAATCGCCCTCCGCCCAGCTGTCGGCCGGAAATTTTTCCAGGAAGGCGCGGGTGGTGCGGGGCAGGATGCAGGAGAAGCTGGCGATGCCGCCGGTGTTCTCGCTGACGCTGTTGCCGTGCTGGTCCATCAGCACGGTGGCGAAATCGTTGCTTTCTCGCACGATCGTGGAGAAGGCGGTGCGCAGCAGGGCGGTGGCAGCTTCGTCGGCGATCGAGATCAGCCGCGACCAATGCACTTCGAGAGTAATGGGATCCATGGGGCGACATCGCACGCGGCCGCAGCGCATGCGTCAAGGGGTGGTTCAGATCCGGACTGGACTGCCCAGGCGGCAAAGTGCATCGATCAGCGCTGTCGGCTCGTAGGGTTTTTGCAGCACCTGCACGCCGGCATGGCGCGGCAGGGGGTCGTCCGCGCCGAAGCCGGTGGCCACGAGAAACGGCACGCCGGCGGCTGCCAGCGCGTCGGCCACTGCGAGGCAGGTCTCACCGGAGAGGTTCAAATCGAGGACAGCGAGGTCTGGCCGCTGCTGGGCCGTAAGCAGCAAGGCCTCTGCAACGGTGGAGGCGGGGCCCAGGATGGTCGCCCCGGCATCGAGCAGCACATCTTCGAGCAGCATGGCGACCAGCGGCTCATCCTCGGCAACCAGGACACGACATCCAACCAGCGTTCTCATGCTTTTTCAGCCTTATTGCCACCCAGGGTATACGGCGTTCCAACCCCACAAGGAATGCAAAAGATGGGGAGAAGTTGGTGCGCTGCCGCCAGGGGACTTTTGCTGGAAGACGCGGGAGCGAAGGGGCCCAGATGCAAAGCGCTGTTCTAGTTGGATGCAGCGCCTCTGGTGCGGTTTTGCCAAACCCTATTACAAGGCGCTGGCCTTCTTGAACGATAGCGGACGTACGAAATCGTCGCGGCTCCTGGCAGGCTGCGGCCAACGGATCGAAAGAGTGTTTTCATGAAGCGTGCCCTTATCACCGGTGTGACCGGCCAGGACGGCGCCTACCTGTCGCAGCTGCTGCTGGCTAAGGGGTACGCCGTGTTCGGCCTGCTGCGCCGCTCCGCCTCGGCCGATGTTATCGCCGAGCGGCTACGCTGGCTTGGCATCGCAGGCCAGGTGACGCTGGTTGACGGCAACCTGACCGACATCTCGTCGCTGATCCGGGCTCTGAACGAAACCGCCCCTGACGAGATTTACAATCTGGGTGCCCAGAGCTTCGTCAAAGCCAGCTGGAACCAGCCGCTACTGACCGGCCAGGTCACCGCCATGGGTGCCGCCAACCTGCTGGAGGCGGTGCGGCTGGTGCGGCCGCAGGCACGTTTTTACCAGGCATCGTCCTCCGAGATGTATGGTCTGATCCAGGAGAAGGTGCAGTCCGAAAAGACACCCTTCTACCCGCGCAGCCCCTACGCGGTGGCCAAGCTCTACGCCCACTGGTTGACCGTGAATTACCGCGAAAGCTTCGGCATGCACGCCTCGAGCGGCATCCTGTTCAATCATGAGAGCCCGTTGCGCGGTATCGAATTCGTCACCCGCAAGGTGACCGACGGGGTGGCGCGCATCAAGCTCGGCCTCGCCACCGAACTCGCCATGGGAAATCTCGATGCGACGCGGGATTGGGGCCATGCGCGCGACTACGTCGAGGGCATGTGGCGCATGCTGCAACAGGATGTGGCAGACGACTACGTACTGGCGACGGGGCGGACCACCAGCGTGCGGGAATTCTGCCGCCTGGCCTTTGCCCATGCCGGGCTCGACTACGAGCGGCATGTGAAGACCGACGTCGCTTTCCTGCGGCCGGCTGAGGTCGACGTGCTGCATGGCGCCGCGCGCAAGGCGCGGGAAAAGCTTGGCTGGACGCCGGCGACATCGCTCGAGACGATGGTCGCGGAGATGGTCGATGCCGACCTGGCGCGCCACCGCGCTCGAATGTGACCGACTTAGCCGTTGCATGGGGTGAAAATGCGCGCAACATGTCGGCCAACCTGGATGACCGCCGGATGAGCCAGAGCCTTACCCCCGCAAAGGCCCCCGCACCCGCCGCCCTGTCGCAGCACCGGCCCGGCGCGAAGTGGTTGCAGCGCGGGTTGATGCTGGTGGCGTTGCTACTGCCCTTCCTCTTCGCCAGCCTGTTCACCTGGCAGGACTGGCGACGCGCCAATGCCGAGGCTGAAGCGCGGCTGGAGCGTGTGCTGGCTGTGGCGCAGGAACATGCGTTGAAGGTCGTGGAAACCAACGCGCTGGTGTTGGACAGCATCGCCAGCCTGATGCAGGGCCTGACCTGGGTCGAATTGCAAATGGACGTGGCGCGCGTGCATGGCGGCTTGCTTGCGCTCGAACAGCGCATCGAGCAATTGCGCGCGCTGCATGCGGTGCGGCCTGATGGAATGCTCTACACGATCAGCACGAGCTGGCCGACGCCGGTCGTCGACGTGAGTGGGCGGGATTACTTCCAGCGCCACCTAGCCGGCAACTTCGGCTTATATTTCGGCGCGCCTCTCATCGGCCGCACCACTGGGGTACTGGCCTTCACCATGAGCCGGGCGCGGCTGGACAGCCAGGGCCGCTTCGATGGCGTGGTGCTGGGCTCGGTGCTGCCCAGCTATTTCGAGCAGCACTGGGCGACGCTCGGCGGCAGCAGCGGGGGCCAGTTCACCCTGTTCCGGGCCGATGGGATGGTGCTTGCGGGGTCGCCCGCACCGGGCTCCGGCGAATTGCGGGACGGCGCACGGTCGCAGCTGATCGAACTGGCTGTTGAGAGCGATAGGGGGGACCGGCTGCGGCTGACGGACGCGCAGGGTGAGGAATGGCTGGCCGGCTTCCGCCGCGTGGGCCACGAGCCGCTATTTGTCTCCTTTGCGCAGCCACAGGCAGTGATCATGGCGGCCTGGCGGGGCGAGGCGATGGTGACCTTCGTGCTGGCCGGGCTCGTCACTTTCGCCCTTGCCTTGTTGCTGCGGGTGGCCCGGCAGCGCTGGCGTGCCGAGCAGATCGCGCTGGCCCAGCTGGCAGCGACCGCGGAGGCGCTGCGCGACCAGATCGCCAAGCGCGAATCGGCAGAGGACCAGCTGCGCCAGGCGCAGCGGCTGGAGGCGGTGGGCCGGCTCACCGGCGGCATCGCGCACGACTTCAACAACCTCCTCACGGCCATACTCGGCACGGTGCATCTGCTCGAGCGCCATCTGGGCGCCGGCGCAGACGACCGCTCGAAGCGCCTGCTGGGTGCGGCGCGCGATGCGGTGGCGCGCGGTGCCAAGCTCAACGCCAGCCTGCTGGCATTCGCCCGCCGCCAGCCGCTGAAACGCGAGGCGCTCGACGCCAACGCCCTGGTGCACGGCTTCGAACCGCTGCTGGCCCGCGCCCTGGGCGACGCAGTGACGCTGAAGCTGAACCTGGCCAGCCAGCTGCCGGCGTGCCGCGCCGATGCGGCGCAGCTGGAGGCGGCATTACTGAACCTGGCAATCAACGCGCGCGACGCCATGCCCGATGGCGGCGAGGTGGAGCTGAGCACCCGCACCGCCTGGCTTACCGAGGATGATCTGCGCAACAACGACGACGCCCACCCCGGCCCCTATGCCGAGGTGGTGCTGACCGATAACGGGACGGGCATGCCGGCCGAGGTGATGCATCGTGCCTTCGAACCTTTCTTCACCACCAAGGCGCCGGGCCGCGGCACCGGGCTGGGACTGAGCCAGGTCTATGGCTTCATTCGCCAGCTGGGCGGGCATGTGGCGATCCGCAGCGCGCCCGGCCGCGGCACCGCTGTCAGCCTCTATTTGCCGTTGATGGCGGGCGGCGTGCCGGTGCCCGAGCGGCCGGCCGTGCAGGCCCGCAGCTCCTCGGTGGTGGCGGTCGCGTCGGCCACCGTGCTGGTGGCCGAGGATGACGACCAGGTGCGCGAGGTGGCGGCCGAACTGCTGCGCGACGCGGGCTTCAGGGTGCTGGCCGCCTCCGACGGCCGGCAGGCGCTGGCCCTGCTCGAACGCGGCGAGAAGGTGGACGTGTTGTTCAGCGACGTGGTGATGCCGGGCGGCATCTCCGGCGTCGAGCTGGCGCGGCGGGTGCGGGCGGCGCGACCGGAGATCGGCGTGCTGCTGGCCTCGGGCTACGCCGCGCAGGAGCTGGGCGGCGAAGCGCCGGAGTTCGAGCTGCTCGCCAAGCCCTATGATCGGGACCTGATCGTCAAGAAGATCTCGGCAATGGTGCGCGTGGCGCGCAAGGGCGCCGCTTAGGGGCTGGGCCACGATCCGCAGATCGCGCGGCCATTCCCTTGCCGCTGCCGAGAGTCTGAGGCACGCGCATCCGATAGCACCCGCGCAAAACACGCTCAGCCATAGGCTTCCCTGTATAGCGCGACGATGGCTTCCGCATCCGGCACCGCGGGGTTGTTGGCCGGGCTACCGCTGGCCAATGCCTGGGCTGCCATGATGGGCAGCAGCGCGGTCCAGCGATCGGGGTCGATGCCGTAGGCGGCGGGGGTGGGAACCCGCAGCTCGACGTTCAGCGCCGTCAGTTCCTCCAGCAGCTTCGCGCCCGCCACCTGGTCTGCATCGTCCTGCGCCGCCGCGCCCATGCAGCGGGCCGCCTGGGCGTAGCGCGGCAATGCCGTCGCCAGGCCATAGCGTGTCACGGCAGGCAGCAACATGGCGTTGGACAGGCCGTGCGGCACATGGAAATGCGCACCGATCGGCCGGCTCATGCCATGCACCAGGGCGACCGAGGCGTTGCTGAAGGCCAGCCCGGCCAGGGTGGCGCCCAGCATCATCGCCTCGCGCGCGGCCAGGTCATCCGGCCGGTGGTACACCGTGCGCAGGTTAGGGCCGATCAGCCGCATCGCCCGCTCGGCATACATGTCCGACACCGGGTTGGCGCGGCGGCTGACATAGGCTTCCAGCGCGTGTGTGAAGCTGTCGATGCCCGTATCGGCAGTCGTCCGCGGTGGAACGGTGAGTGTCAGTTCGTAATCCACGATCGCGGCCAGCGGCAGGGCGCCCTGCCCTGCGATCAGCATCTTCTCGTCACTGGCGGTGTCGGTCACGATGGTGAAGCGAGTGGCCTCGCTGCCGGTTCCGGCGGTGGTCGGGATGCAGATGACGGGCACCGCTGCGCGGTCGGCCGCATGCGGTGCCTTTTGGCTCCGGATGTGGCCCCCGGTGGCAGCGAGGATGGCGATGGCCTTGGCGGTGTCCATCGGGCTGCCGCCGCCAAAGCCGATCAGGCAGTCGTAATCTCCGGCCGCGAAGGCGGCGACGCCGGCCTCGACCACGGTGTCGGTCGGGTCGGGCACGGTGTCGGCAAAGACGGCGGCGGCGATGCCGGCGGCGCGCAGGGGTGCGAGGCACTTCTCGACGGTGCCGGAACTGACCATCCAGGGGTCGGTCACCACCAGCGGGCGGGACAGGCCGTGGCTGGCCAGAACCTCGGCCACCCGGGAGACGGTGCCGCCGCCCACCAGGATGCTGCGCGGGGCGAATATCGTGTGGGTCATGCGCGTCTCTCCGCGGCGGCCTCTGCAAAGCGGGCCAGCCTTCGGGTTGCAGTCTCGCTCAGGGCGCCGGCATAGGCCATGTCCATAGGCGGCAATTCGGCGTGGTGATGGCAGGCGACGCCGTCCTGCAACGGCGGGTCATGGCGCCGACAGATGTCGGTCGCATGCGCACAACGGGTCTGGAAGCGGCAGCCCGGCGGCAGGTTGGCGGGGCTGGGTATGTCCCCGCCCAACGGCCGCAGGCGACCACGCAGCGCAGGGTCGGGATGCGGGATCGCCGCCAGCAGGGCCCGGGTATAGGGATGGCGGGGGTTGGCGAAGAGGCTGCGCTTATCCGCCAGCTCGACGATGCGGCCCAGATACATCACCGCCACCCGGTCGGCCATGTGCTTCACCACGCCCAGGTCATGCGCGATGAACAGCGTGGCGAGCCCCAGGCGCGACTGCAGGTCCTTCAGCAGGTTGACGACCTGGGCCTGGATCGACACGTCCAGCGCCGAGACCGGTTCGTCGCAGACCAGCAATTCGGGCCCCGCCGCCAGCGCCCGGGCAATGCCGATGCGCTGCCGCTGGCCACCGGAGAACTCATGCGGAAAGCGTTCAGCATGGCTGGGCATGAGGCCGACCAGGCCAAGCAGCGACTGCATCCGCGCGCGCTGCTCGGCCGCGGTGCCCAGGCGGTGCACCTGCATGGGTTCGAGGATCGCGTCGCCTACCCGCAGGCGCGGATTGAGGCTGGCATAAGGGTCTTGGAAGACCACGCCGGTGCGGCGGCGGATGTCGCGCAGCCTGCCGGCCGGCAGGTTGGTGATGTCCTGCCCATCGAAACGGATGGTGCCAGCGCTGGGCGCGATGAGACGCAGCAGCAGCCGCGCGGTGGTCGACTTGCCGCAGCCCGACTCGCCCACGAGTGCCAGCGTCTCGCCACGCGCAACGTGCAGCGACACACCCTCCACCGCGCGCAGGGCGCCGTAGTGCTTGCTGAGATTTTCGGCCTGGAGGATCACCGACTGGCCGCCTGCGCGGCGGGAAACTTGCGGCCCAACCGTATGTGCGCGCGCACGCGACCATCGAAGCGCGATAGCGCGGGGGTGCGCGCACGACCATCGAAGCGCAATGGCACGGGGGTGCGCGCGCAACCATCGAAACGCGATGGCGCCGGGGTCCGTGCGAGACCATCACATCGCGACGGCGCGGGGGTCACAACGGTGCCCTGATGCACGCGGCCTGGTGTCCGGGTGACAATTCCCGCAACGGCGGCGGCGCCGCGTCGCATGCGGTGATCGCGAAGGGGCAGCGCGGTGCAAAGCGGCAGCCAGGCGGCCAGGCGTGCGGCGGCGGCACCGTGCCCTCGATGGCGGTGAGGCGCGCGCGGTCCAGATCCAGCCGGGGGATCGAGCCGAGCAGGCCCAGGGTGTAGGGGTGCTGAGGATCGTCGAACAAATCCTGCGCCGACGCGGATTCGACTATTCGCCCGGCATACATCACCGCCACCTCATCCGCCATTTCGGCGATGACGCCGAGATCGTGGGTGATCAGGATCAGGCCCATGCCGGTCTCGGCCTGCAGGTCGCGCAGCAACTCCAGGATCTGCGCCTGCACGGTGACGTCGAGCGCGGTGGTGGGTTCGTCGGCGATCAGAAGGCGCGGTATGCAGGCGATCGCCATCGCGATCATCACCCGCTGGCGCATGCCGCCCGAAAGCTGGTGCGGGAATTTGTCCATGGCGGCTGCGGCGTCGGGGATGCGGACGCGGGTCAACGCCGCGATCGCGGTGGCGCGCGGGTCGGCCGCGGCGTCATGCGCGCGCAGCGCCTCGATGATCTGCGCCCCCACCGTGTGCACGGGGTTGAGGGAGGTCATCGGCTCCTGGAAGATCATCGCGATATCGCGGCCGCGCAGCCGGCGCATGGCGCGCTGCGGCATCGCCAGCAGGTCCTGGCCGTCGAAGGTAATGCCGCCCGCGATGATGCTGCCCGGGGCTGCCAGCAGCCGCATGATGGAGAGCGACAGGACGGACTTGCCGCAGCCGGATTCGCCCACGATGCCCAGCGTTCGCCCCGCCGGTACGGCGATGGACACGCCATCCACCGCCCGCATCCGGCCGAACGAGGTCGCCAGTCCTTCGACAGTCAGCAGCAAAGGCAGCACCTTTCCGCGGCGGAGGGGCTTACGGGCGGGACTACAGCCAGCGGGGCTACAGCCATTTGAAGGTGGGTGGCGCGATCTTGTCCACCGGGCGGTGCGCCCAGTCCTGCTCGGTCGCGCGGCCGACGATGCGCTTCTGCGCCTCGGCCAGGTTGGCCGCGGCGGCGCGAAAATCCATCGTCAGCACCTCGCCGTCGCCCACGACCTTTTCGCCATCGACATAGACATCCTTCACGGCACGGTCGCCGGCGGCGTAGATCAGGCTGCGCACCGGGTCGTGGTTGGGCTGCATCCGCGGATGGGTCGCGTCCACCACCACGAAATCCGCGCGGCAGCCGGGTGCGAGGCGGCCGATGTCGTCGCGCCCCAGGGCCCGCGCGCCGCCGATGGTGGCGGCGTCGAAGACATCGGTCGTGGACATGGTGCGCGGGTCGCCCGCCTGGGTCCGCGCCAGGTAGGCCACCAGCCGCATCTCATCGAGCATGTTGTGCGGGTAGGTACCTGTGCCGACGCCCAGGTTCACCCCGCCGCGCTTGTAGCGGCCGAAATCCTTCATGGTAATACCGCGGCGGGCGAAGACGGTGGGGCAATGCGCGACGGTCGTGCCGGTGTCGGCCAGGATCGCCAGGTCGTTGCGGGTGTGCCAGGGCGTCGAAGGATGGTCGTCGAGGAAGATGCCGTGGCCGATGATGGCCTTCTCATCCAGCAGCCCCATCTCGTGCAGCCACTGGATCGGGGTGAAGCCGTGGCGGCGGGTGATCTCGTGGAACTCGACGACGGATTGCGCGGCGTGGATCTGCCAGGACAGGCCGCGGGAGCGGGCCTCGGCCCGGCTGTCCCGCAGCAATCCCGGCGCGCAGGTGTCGATCTGCGCCGGGCAGGCCATGCCGAAGAGGCGGCCGG
>JACMRO010000209.1 GCA_014376425.1 Rubritepida sp. | reverse complement strand
GGTGGTGCTGAACGGGCACCGGCTGGAGGGCCGGATGGAGGAAGTGGTCCACCGCCTCTCCGCCGCCGGCCGGCGCGTGCTGGCAATGGGCGACGCGTTGCCGCGCGACCGCCTGCGCAGCGCGCCCGACTATCCGGACTCGGCAGATCCGCATCTGTGGATGGACCCGCTGCTCTGGGGCGAGGCCGCGCAAAGCCTGCCCGCCGCGCTGGCGCCGCTGCTCCCGCGTGAGCCGTTGGCGGCAAACCTCGCCGCCTATCAGGCCAAGCTGCGGCGGCTGCACGACTATGCGGTGGCGGCGCTGGCGGCGATCCCGGCCAGCCGCCGCGTGCTGGTCACCGCGCATGACGCATTCGGCTATTTCGCCCGCCGCCACGGCCTCACCGTGGACAGCATCCAGGGCCTGTCGACCGAGGCGGAAGCCACGCTGATCCGCATCGAGGCGCTGGTCAGCCTGCTCGTCGAACGCCGCATCCCCGCGGTCTTCGCCGAAACCTCGGTGCCCGACCGGGCGGTGCTGGCGTTGATCGAAGGTGCTGCGGCGCGCGGCCACACCGTCAGGCTGGGCGGCAACCTGTTTTCCGATTCGATGGGCCGTTCAGGCAGTTACGAGGGAACGCTGGAGGGCATGCTGGACCACAACATCACCACCATCGCCCGCGCGCTGGGCGGCGATGCCCCGGCGCGCGGCATGAACGGGCGGCTACGGGCATGACGCCGCTGTCCATCCGCCACCTTTCCGTCTTCTATGGCGAGCGGCCGGCGCTGGAGGATGTCTCGTGGGAGGTGCCGGCGGGGCTGACCGCCATCATCGGCCCGAACGGCGCCGGCAAATCCACCCTGCTCAAGGCGGCGCTGGGGCTGATCGGGCATCAGGGCGAAGCGCGCTTCTTCGGCACAACGCTGGACGCGGCGCGTGCCCGCGTCGGCTACCTGCCGCAGCGCGCCAGCGTGGACTGGGATTTCCCGGCCAGCGCGCTCGATGTCGTTTCCATGGCACGGACGCCGCGCACCCGCTGGTGGGGAAGGCTGCCGCGGCGCGAACGCGACGCCGCGCGTGCGGCGCTGGCCGAAGTCGGCCTCGACGCGCTGGCGGACCGGCCCATCGGCCAGCTCTCCGGCGGCCAGCAGCAGCGTGTCTTCCTGGCCCGCTGCCTGGCGCAGGAAGCCGACCTGCTGCTGATGGACGAGCCCCTGGCCGCGGTGGACGCGGCGACGGAGCGCGAGATCATCCGCGTGCTGCAAAAGCTGGTGCAAGCCGGCAAGAGCATCGTGGCCGTGCATCACGACCTGGCATCGGTGCCGCACATATTCCAGCATGCGCTTATGCTGAACGGGAGGGTCATCGCGGCCGGCACGGTGGCCGAGGTCTTCACGCCGGCCATGATCGTCGACACCTACGGCCCCGGCCTGAGCGATGACGGGCTGGCGGCATGATCAGCCACAATACGCTGGTGGTGGTGCTGGGGTGCGCGGCGCTGGGCGTGGCCTCGGGCGCCGTTGGCTGCTTCGCGCTGTTGCGCGGCCGCGCCCTGCTGGCGGATGCGATGGGGCATGCGGCACTGCCCGGCGTGGTGGGGGCGGCGTTGCTTGGCGCATGGTGGGGCACCGACCCGCGGGCGCTGCCGCCGCTGCTGCTGGGTGGCGCGGTGGCGGGCACGCTCGGCCTGTGGGCAGTCCACGCGCTGGCTGCCACCGGCCGCATCCGGCAGGACGCGGCGATCGGCGTCGTGCTGGCCAGCTTCTACGCGCTGGGCGTCGTCGGTCTGTCGGTGATCCAGGCCATGCCGGCCGGCGCGCAGGCCGGGCTGTCGCACTTTATCCTGGGCCAGGCGGCGACGATGCGGACGCAGGATGCCTGGGCCGCCGGCGGGCTCGCGCTGGTCAGCGTGGCGGCGACGGTGGCGCTGTTCCCACGGCTGCGGGCGTTGTGCTTCGACGCGGAATTCGCCGCACTCCAGGGCTTGAACATCCGCCGCACCGATGCGGCCCTGATGGGCCTGATCCTGCTCGTCTGCATCGCCGGGCTGCCGGCGGTGGGGTTGGTCCTGGTGGTGGCGCTGCTGGTGTTGCCGGCCGCCACCGCGCGTATGTTGAACCATCGCCTGCCGGGCATGTTGGCGACCAGCTGCGCCGTGGGCGGGACCGCAGGCGTGCTGGGCGCGCTGATTTCGGCCGGGCATCAGGGTTGGCCGACCGGGGCTGCGGTCGTGCTAGTGGGGATGGCCTTCTTCGTCGCGGCACTACTGGTGCGGCGCGAGGCATGATGGACGCCCGCGCCTTTGCCGTTCCGGCGCTGCGAAGTGTGGCACCGGCATGACCCAGTTTCTTCAGCTCGACTTCGCGCCGCTGCTCTGCGCCATCCTGGCCGGCGCCACCTGTGGCTTGCTGGGCAGCTTCCTGGTGCTGCGGCGCGAGGCACTGCTGGGCGACGCCATCACCCACGCCGTGCTGCCCGGCATAGTGCTGGGCTTTGCCGTCACCGGCGCGCGGGCTGGCCTGCCCATGCTGCTGGGCGCCGGCGCGGCCGCCCTGCTGGCCGCCTGGCTGATCAGCCATCTGCGCCGCGTCGCGCGGCTGGAGGGGGGTGCTGCCACCGGCATCGTCTTCACCAGCTTCTTCGCCGCCGGGCTGGTGCTGCTGGAGACGAGCGGCGCCCGCAGCGTCGACCTCGACGTGGACTGCGTGCTGTTCGGCCAGATGGAAACATTGCTGTGGCCCCAGGCCATGGGACCCGGCGCGCTGCTCGACCCGGTGGCTCTGGGCGGGCTGCCGCCAGCGGTATTTCTGCTGGCGGGCGTGGGGGCGGCCATCGCGCTGGCCGTCGCCCTGCTGTGGCAGCCCCTGAAGCTGCTGTGCTTCGATGCCGACTTCGCACAAAGCCTAGGACTGCGCGTGCGATGGCTCGACATGGCGCTGCACCTGATGCTCGCCGCCGCCGCGGTGGCCGCCTTCGAAGCGGTGGGGAGCATCCTGGTGGTGGCATTGCTGGTGGCGCCTGCCGCGGCCATGCGGCTGATCACCAACCGCTACACCCCGCAAGTACTGGGCGGTGCGGCGCTGGGCGCGGCTGTCGCCGCACTGGGCTATGGCCTGGCAGGCCCGCTTCCGGCCGCCCTGGGCAGCGGCCATGCCGTCAGCGCCGCGGGCATGATCGGCGTGCTGTCCGGCCTGGTGGTGGCAGGTGCGGCGATGGCGGGGAGATGGCGGCACGGATGACCGCGGGAGGGCTGGACCGCTGAGCCTAGGAGTTCGCGGCGATCGAGTGGATCGCCAGACCCACTCTGCCGGGCCGGAGGGAACTTTGGAGCCGGACAGAAACCAGCAGGCGCACAGCCTCAGCTACGCTCCACGCCGCCTCTAACCGCCGTTGCGCACCTTCACCAGCGTAAACAGGCCCGCCGGCGGGCAGGTTTCACGACTCTCGACCCGGGTCAGGGCCGGGTCGAGCAGGTCTTCCAGTTTAAAGTCCGGGTGCCAGCCCAGGATTCGGGCCAGGGGTGACATGCTGCGCTCCACCCACCAGCGGAAGCCGCCTTCGGCCGCGAAGTGGTTGACGAAGAGCAGGTGTCCGCCGGGGCGCACCACGCGGGACATTTCGGCAAAGAGTTTCTTGGCGTCCGGCACCACCGAGGCGGTGAACATCGCCACCGCGATGTCGAAGCTGCCGGTGGCGAAGGCCATGTTCTCGGCATCCATTTCCAGCAGGCCCTGGACCTGGGTCAGCTTCTGCTCTGCGACCTTCTCTTTCGCCTTGAGCAGCATCTCGCGCGACAGGTCGACGCCCACGACTTCTAGCCCTGACCGGTAGAGCGGCAGGGCGAGGCCGGTGCCCACTCCCACTTCCAGCACTCGGGGCCCGGGCAGCAGGTTTACCGCTTCCACGGCGCGCCGGCGGCCAAAGGCGGATACGCCGCCGAACACCACGTCGTAGACGCCGGCCCAACGCTTATAGGCCTCGCGCACCGAGGCGGCGTCGAGGGCGGCGCGCGGATGATCGCGGTCGCTCTGGCTCAGACCGATAGAAATGGGCGTGTTCCTTGTGCGGGCATAGGCTGAGCTGGGTTAGACCCGGCATCCCGCCGTGTCCAGCTGATTTCAAACCCGTGTCAGTCCCGGCGGTTGCGCGCCGGTATCACGGCAAGCAAGCCGCCAGCGAAGATGACCGCGGCGCCGGCCAGCGTCCATCGGTCCGGCAACTGATCGAAGACCAGCCAGCCGGCGATCCCGGCCCAGACCAGCTGGGTGTAGGAAAGCGGCGCCAGCAACGATACGGGCGCGCGAGCGTAGGCCAGCACCAGCAACCCGTGGCTGGCGCCGCCAATGACGCCCAGCGAGACGAGTGCCAACCATTCCAGCGGGCTGGGCCAGACCCAAAAAAAGGGCAGTGCCAGGCTGAAGGCCAGGGTGGCGGCCATGCCGGTGTGAAGGATGGTGGTGCGCGGATCGTCCCGCCCCGCAAGTTTCCTGGTGAGGATGGCGTAGACGGCAAACAGGATGGCCGAGCCCAGTGGCAGCAGGTAGGCGGGATGGGCCGGCGCGCCGCCGGTGATGAAAGGTGGGCGCACCGCCAGCAGCACGCCCAGCAGGCCGAGCGCCACGCCCAGCCAGCGGCGCGGCCCCACAGCCTCCTTCAACACCAGAGCGGCCGCGGCCACGCTCAGCAGCGGTGCTGCGAAATTGACCGCCGTGGCGTCGGCCAGCGGCAGGAAGACCAGCGAGGAGGCAAAGAACGCGGTGCAGCCCGCCAGCGTCAGCGAGCGTGCGGCCTGCATGACCGGCGCACGGGCCCGCCATGGCGGGCGGCCCCCGGTCGTCACCCAAAAGAACAGCCAGACGGTTACCGAGGAGAAAAAGAATCGCGCCCAGGCCAGCTGGGCGACCGGCAGATGCGTCGTCATCAGCTTGAACACCGTGTCCATGCAGACGAAGAGCACGAGGGCGGAAAGCTGCAGCGCGACGCCGAAGAGCGCGGTGTTGGTGCGGATCACGCCCTACTATCGGGCAGCGAGGGCCCGGCGTGAACCTCGGCCGCTGCCGGCACAGGTCAGCATCGCGCGGGGTTGGCCTGGTGTGCTGGTGCCGCGCATGCAAGCGGCTGGTGGTATCCGCATTCGGGTACCGCCGCTCATGCCGGCTGCCCAAGTCCTGGGCGCTTTCGCCGCCGCCGCGCCCAGCCTTCGGCGCTTTTCCTCTGGCCTTTCTGTGGCCACGCGTCTATGTGCGGTGCAGCAAGCAACATGGCAGTCATTTCCAACACCCCGTCCGCTCCGCGGCCGGGTTGCTTGTCATGACGGGCCACTCACCACGCCCCTCGCGCCCAAAGGCCCGTACTCCAATGACTTCCATGCGTAACCTCGCCATCATCGCGCACGTCGACCATGGCAAGACCACCTTGCTCGACCAGTTGCTCAAGCAGGCCGGTACCTTCCGCGAGAACCAGGCAGTGGCCGAGCGTGCGATGGACCGCAACGATCTGGAGCGCGAACGCGGCATCACCATTCTGGCCAAGTGCACGGCCGTCGAGTGGGAGGGTGTAAAGCTCAACATCATCGACACCCCCGGTCACGCGGATTTCGGTGGCGAGGTCGAGCGCATCCTGTCGATGGTCGACGGTGCCATCCTGCTGGTCGATGCGGCGGAGGGTGTGCTGCCGCAGACCAAGTTCGTGCTGGGCAAGGCGCTGGCCCGCGGCATCCGCCCCATCGTCATCGTCAACAAGATCGACCGCCAGGACGCCCGCCACGACGAGGTGCACAACGAGGTATTTGACCTGTTCGCGGCGCTAGACGCGACCGACGAGCAACTCGACTTTCCGATGCTCTATGCTAGTGGCCGCCAGGGCTGGGCGGATGTGGAGATCAACGGGCCGCGCAAGGATTTGTCAGCGCTGTTCAATCTGATCCTCAGTCATGTGCCCGAGCCTGGCCTGGACGCGTCACTGCCCTTCGCGATGAACGCCGCGATCCTGGAGAACGACAACTTCCTGGGCCGCATCCTGACCGGGCGTGTGGAGCAGGGCGTGGCGCGGATGAATATGCCGGTGAAGGTGCTTCGGCCGGATGGC
>JACMRO010000208.1 GCA_014376425.1 Rubritepida sp. | reverse complement strand
GTCGGGCGAGATGAGCCAGGCGGAGCGCACCCGAGCGCTACAGAACCTGCGCGACGGCCGGGCGAGGGTCTGCGTGGCGACCGACGTCGCCGCCCGCGGCATTGACCTGCCGGAGCTGGGGCTGGTCATCCATGCCGACCTCCCGCGCGACCCCGAGACGTTGCAGCACCGCTCTGGCCGCACCGGCCGGGCCGGGCGCAAGGGCACTTCGCTGTTCATCGTCCCCGTCTCCCCCCGCCGGCTGGCGGAACGGCTGATCCAGGCCGCGCGGGTGCAGGCGGTGTGGGTGCCGGCGCCGACCTCCGACGCGGTGCGGGCGCGCGACAATGAGCGCATCGTCGTGCAGGCGAAGGCGTTGGCGGCCGAGGAAATGGATGAGGCCGACCAGGCATTGGCGGCAACGCTGGATGCCCCGCGTGAGGCACTGGCCGCGGCCCTCATCCGCCTGCTGCGCGCACCCCTGCCCTCGCCCGAGGAACTGACCGACACCGGTGCGCATGAGCGCCTGCAACCGACCATCCGCGAGGCGCCGCGCGTCGAGACCGAGGGTGCCGTGTGGTTCCATATGGATGTTGGCCGCGAGGGCGACGCGGACCCGAAATGGCTGCTGCCATTCATCTGCCGGCGTGGCCATGTCGCGCGCGAGGAAGTCGGCCGCATCCGCATTCTGCGCGACGAGACCCAGTTCGAGGTGGCCGCTGCCGCGGCGCACCGCTTTGCCGCCGCCTGCGGCCGGGGGGAGGGGCCGGATGCGCATATCAGGGTCGAGCCGATGCAGCCCATCCCCAAGGTGCTGCCCGACGCGAAGCCTGGCTTCGTGCCACGCGGAAAGCCGCCGGCCGGGGCGCCGCGCAAGCATTCCGCGGCAGGGTCGCGCAAGCCGCCCGGACGCTACGGCGCGGCCAAGAAGTAGAGGCGGTCACCCTCGAACACGCCGCAGGTCAGCGGCCCGCCATACACCGCTCCGGTGTCGAGGTTGACCCGGTTGGCGTGGCGTTCTGGTTCGCGCCCCCTGGTTGGCGTGTGGCCATGCACAACGATCGCGCCGAAATCGGCGTTGCTGTCGAGGAAGGGACGGCGGATGCGCAGTCGGTCCTCCAGCGACTGCACGGCCAACGGCACGCCCGGCCGCAGCCCGGCATGGACGAAGATGTAGCCGCCGGCGACGTGATGCGGCCGCAGCGCCTGCAGCCAGGCGTGCTCGGCGCCCGGCAGATGCCAGTCCGCCCGGGAACCGACCGGGTCCAGACCCCAACTGCGCAGCGCGGCATCGCCACCATAGGCCAGCCAGTCGGCACAGGCCGCGCCCTCGCCCGCCAGGGCGGCCAGGGCGGTGTGTTCGTGGTTGCCCATCAGGTTGATGGTGGGCAGCCCCCGGTATCTCATCAGGTGGCGCACCACGCCCGCGCTATCCGGCCCCCGGTCGATGTAGTCGCCCAGATGGATGAGCAACGGGCGCGCGATGGGGCAGGCCAGCAGATCGGCCCGAATGGTCGCGTGCAGCGCGGCCAGCTGGTCCAGGCACCCATGGATGTCGCCGATGGCGTAGACGCGCTCGCCTGGGGGGAGGCCCACCGCGCCGAAGCGCTGGCGTCGCTGCGGGTGGTGCCGGCCCGGGCCGCCAGGGCGGCGGCCATGAACTCGTCCAGATCGCCATCCAGCACCGCCGCCGGGTTGCCCGATTCGCGGTTGGTTCGGAGGTCCTTCACCAGCTGGTAGGGCTGCAGGACGTAGTTTCGAATCTGATGGCCCCAGCCGATGTCGGTCTTGCCGGCCTCAATCCCGGCACTGATCGCCTCGCGCTTGCGCAGCTCCAACTCATACAGGCGTGCCTTGAGCATGTTCATCGCGATGGCGCGGTTCTTGTGCTGGCTGCGGTCCTGCGTGCTGGCCGCCACCACGCCGGTTGGCAGGTGGGTGAAGCGCACGCCCGATTCGGTCTTGTTGACGTGCTGCCCGCCGGCGCCGGATGCCCGGAAGGTGTCGGTCTTGATGTCGGCCGGGTTGATCTCGATCTCGATCTTATCGTCCACCACAGGGTAGACATAGACGCTGGCGAAACTGGTCTGCCGCTTGTCGTTGCCGCCGAAGGGGCTGATGCGGACCAGGCGGTGTACGCCGGTTTCGGTCTTCATCCAGCCGAAGGCGTTGGCGCCGGTGACTTGCAGGGTGGCCGACTTGATTCCGGCCTCCTCGCCATCGCTCTGTTCGGTCAGCACCGCCTTGTAGCCGCGCTTCTCGGCCCAGCGCTGGTACATCCGCAGCAGCATCTCTGCCCAGTCCTGCGCCTCAGTCCCACCGGCGCCGGCATTGACTTCCAGGTAGGCGTCGTTCTGGTCGGCCTCGCCCGACAGCAGCGCGTCGATCTCACGCCGCTTGGCGTCTTCGGACAGCGCGATAAGGTCGGCCACCGCCGCATCGGCGGTGGCCGTGTCGGACTCAGCCTCGGCCATCTCGATCAGTTCGAGCGCGTCGGTCACCGATTGCTCCAGACGCTTTACGCTGTCGGTCAGGTCGGCCAGGCGGCCGCGCTCGCGCATCAGCTTCTGCGCCTCGTCGGCGTTGTTCCACAGCGTGGGATCCTCGGCGCGGGCGTTCAGTTCGTCGAGGCGGCGAAGGGCGACATCCCAGTCAAAGATGCCTCCTCAGCAGGGACACCGAGGCGGTGATCTGCTCTTGCAAGGATGTGGCGTCGGCGCGCATGCGGGGTTCCGTTTACCGGTGGCGCCTAGCGGCGCCACCAGCCCTTCTTCTTTGGTGCCTCGGCCGCCGCGTCGCCGATCAACTGCGGCTGGACGGCGGGGCCGATCGCGGGCTCAACCGTGGCCAGCACAGGCTGTGGTGCCGGGGCGGGTTCAGGCTGCGCGGCCGCTGCTTCGGGCGTCGCCATGGCGGCGATGGGCACCGCAACAGGCATTGCAACAGGCACCACGACTTCCGCGGCCCGCATCGGCTCCACGATCGCCTCCGCCATAACCGGGTCAGGTGTGGCCGCGGCCATAGGCTGCGGCGGCCTGGGGATGCGGATGGCTTCCTCGGCGGCGCGGTCGGCCGCCTCCATGGCCGCCATGATCGGGTCGATCTGGTTGGCATAGGGATCTGCCGGGGTCGGGCCACGGTAGCGCGGCGGCTCAGGCGCCGGGCGCGGCGGCTGCTCGGGGGCAGGGCGCGGCGACGGCTCTGGCACCGCTTCCCCCTCCTCATCGGCGGTTTCTTCACCGGCCACACCCTCAGCGCCGGCGGGCTCACCCTCACGCCGGCGGCGGCCGCCGCGACGGCCCCTGCGGCGGCGCGGCTTGTCATCCTCGCCTTCGGCGGTGGTGACGGGCTCGACCGGCGGCCCTCCATCGGCCGGAACCTCCTCCGCAGGCTCGGACGGTCCGGCGTCGACTTCGGCAGCAACCTCGGTCTCCTCACCCTCGGCCGGGGCGCCCTCCGTCGTGCCGTTCTCGCGGCGGCCACCGCGCCGGCGGCGGCGTGGACGGCGCGCATCGCCCTCGGCCCCCGCCTCGACTGGCGGGGCAACCTCCACGGCCTCGCTCACCGGTTCGGCCTCCACAGCCTCCTCCGGCGCATAGTCCATCCGCAGCGCACCCTGGGCGCGGTCATCACGCTCCGGCCTTACTTCGGCGGCGCGCAGCCGCTCGATGCGGTGATGCGCGCCATGCATGGCGGCGTCTGTCTCGAACAGCACGGCCATACCGAAGCGCTCTTCGATCTGCCCCAGGCGCTCGCGCTTGCGGTTGAGCAGGTACATCGCCACCGCGGGGTTCACATGCACCGCAATCTCGCCGGCGCGGCGCTTCGCACCTTCCTCCTCCAGCGCCCGCAGCACCTGGATCGCGGCGCTCTCCGGGCTGCGGACGATGCCGCGGCCCTCGCAATGGGCGCAGGTGACGAAGGTCTGCTCGGTCAGGCTGGGGCGCAGCCGCTGGCGCGACATTTCCAGCAGGCCGAAATGGGAGATGCGGCCGACCTGGATGCGCGCCCGGTCACCCCGCAGCGCGTCCTTCAGCCGGCGTTCGACAGCGGCGTCGTGCTTGGACGCATCCATGTCGATGAAGTCGATGACGATCAGGCCCGCCAGGTCGCGCAGCCGCAGCTGCCGCGCGATCTCGTCCGATGCTTCCAGGTTGGTGCGGAAAGCGGTGTCCTCGATGCTGCGCTCGCGCGTCGAGCGGCCGGAGTTCACGTCGATCGCCACCAGCGCCTCAGTCTGGTTGATGACGATGTAGCCGCCGCTTTTCAGCTGCACCGTGGGCGAGTGCATGCCATCCAGCTGCTGCTCGACGCCGTGGCGGGCAAAGAGCGGGGTGGCGCCGTCGCGGTAGAGCTGAATCTTGCGCGAATACTCGGGCATCAGCATGCGCATGAAGTCGCGCGCCTGCCCGTAGGCATCCTCACCCTCGACCAGGATCTCATCCATGTCACGGGCATAGCCGTCGCGGATGGACCGCTTGATGAGGTCGGCTTCCTCATAGATCAGCGCCGGCGCGCTGCTTGCCATCGTCCGCTCCCGGACACTGTCCCAAAGCCGCAGCAGGTATTCGCAGTCGCGCTGGATCTCGGGCTTGGGCCGTTGCGCGCCGGCGGTGCGGACGATCAGCGACATGCCCGAGGGCAGGTCGAGCTCGTCAATCGCCTCACGCAGCCGGCGCCGATCGGTCACCGAGGTGATTTTTCGCGACACGCCGCCGCCGCGCGGGCTGTTCGGCATCAACACCGAAAAGCGGCCGGCGAGCGACATGTAGGTGGTCAGCGCCGCACCCTTGCCGCCGCGTTCTTCCTTGACCACCTGGATCAACAGGACCTGCCGCCGGCGGATGACCTCCTGAATTTTGTAGTGACGCATGAAGCGCGGCGGGTCGCGGCGGGCCTGGTCACCCCCGCCCTCGTCGCTGCTCTCGTCGCTGCCGCCCTCATCGGCGCCATTTTCCTCGCCGCCGGGCTCCTCATCCTCATGCAAGGCCTCGACCGCTGCTTCGGCGGCCGCCTCGCTCGCCGGCGGACCGTCGCCGCCCAACGTCTCGGGCGGCGGCATATCCTGCTCGACGCTTTCCACCCGGCTGCCCGGTTCGGCCTCTACAATGCTGTCGGTCAGCACGGTCTCGCCCGTGTCGGCGGCTTGCAGGGCACCCTCGGGTTGGGGCTCGTCCGCCGGAATGGCGTCCACCCCATCTGCCGGGATAGCCTGTTCCAGTGCCTGAACCAGCCCATCCTCGGCGGTGCGGCGCTGCTCGGTCATCGACTGCTTGCGGGCGCGACGGGCGGCGGCGCGCCCGGCCTCGCGCTCCTCCTCCTCGGCCTCCTCGCGGGCCTCAGCCTCCTGCATCTCGATCAGTTTCTGCCGGTCGGCGGCCGGAATCTGATAGTAGTCGGGATGGATTTCCGAGAAGGCCAGGAAGCCGTGCCGGTTGCCGCCATATTCCACGAAGGCCGCCTGCAGGCTGGGCTCCACCCGGACCACCTTGGCCAGGTAGATGTTGCCCTTCAGGGGGAGGCGATTCGCCGCCTCAAGGTCGAATTCCTCAAGCCTCGATCCATCCATCACCACCACGCGGGTTTCTTCCGCGTGGGATGCGTCGATCAGCATCCGCTTGGTCATTTGTTCTGTGCTCCGGGCCGCTGCGGCGCGAGTCAGCGCTCGCCAAGCGGCAATGGGTCGAGGGGACCGAGGAGGCGCGGCAATGTTGCGTCCGGCAAGCCATGGCGGCGTTGCGCAATCCTTACACTCGGGCGGGGCGCGGGATCGCGCGCCAGGTCTTGCCGTGGGATGGCGGCTCTCGGGCCCGATGGCGCGGTGTCCTGCCCACCGCGTGGCGATGGTATGACGATCCGCGTATGGCGGGCCCCGGGATTGCACTCAGGCAGGGCGTGGGGCGGGACGGACCCCGGCGAAATCGGGACGTTCCCCGAAGGCCGAAACCCTCCACGACGCGCCCCCAAGTCTGGGGCCGGGCGTCGCGGCCAAGCCGCGCGCCTTGCGATGAACATCGCCAAGGCAATGCACCATAACAGGGCATCCGCGCCCGGCAAGGGTCAATCGGAAATCGGGCACAGAACGCGAACATTTTTGCTGCATGGCGCCGCGGGACGGTATAGCATTCGGCTCCGCATGGGGGTGCGGCTCTGATGCGATCTCGTCGTTACTTTCTGGGTGTCATGCTGGCGGGGGCCGGCGCGATGCCCGCCGCCATGCCTGCCTTGGCCGCCCCCAGGCGGGCGGCGCCGCCCGAGCGTGCGTCCCGCGCAGCACTGCCGCTTGTCGTGCTCGACCCTGGCCATGGCGGGGCGGACCCCGGCGCCGTCGGTCAGGCCGGCACGCTGGAAAAGCGCGTCGTACTGGCCGTCGCGCAGGAGCTGCGCCGGCGGCTTGAGGCTGGCGGCCGGGTGCGCGTGGCGCTGACCCGCAACCGCGACGTCTTCGTGCCGCTGGCCGAGCGCGTTGCCATCGCGCGGCGGCAGGAGGCGGCGCTATTCCTGTCCATCCATGCCGACAGCGCGCCCCCCGGCCACGGGGCGCAGGGGCGTGACGCGCCGCGCGGCGCCAGCATCTACACCCTGGCCGAAACCGCTTCCGACCCCTTCTCGGCCGCGCTGGCACGGCGGGAGAACATGGCCGATCAGGCCGGCGGCCTGCGCCTTCCCAGCGTACCGCCCGACGTCCAGCGCATCCTGCTCAGCCTGATGCGGGCGGAGACGCGCCAGAGCAGTGAGCGCCTGGCGCGGCAGACCATGCAGGCCATGGCGGGCGACCTGCCGCTGCTGTCCAACCCGCACCGGCGCGCCGGCTTCGTGGTGCTGAAGGCGCCCGATGTGCCGTCGGCGCTGGTCGAGATCGGCTTCCTGTCGCACCCCGCGGACGAGGCGCTGCTGAACCGCCCCGCCTGGCGGGCCCGGGTGGCGGACAGTCTGGCCGATGGGGTGCACGCATTCGTCGGCCGGCGGGTGGCCACCTGAGGCGCATCTGCGCCTGCAATCGACACGTGCGCCCGGAATCGCAGGCCGAAAGCCGCGCGTGATGCGGCGCGGCCACCTAGCGTGGTAGGAGACAGCAATGCAGACCCCGCCGCTCACCGCCGAGGCTCGCCTCGCCACGCCTTCGGCCGACCCGGCAGCGCCGCCGCCGCAGAAGCCTGCCCGTCGCCGGCGCTTCCGCGGCGTCGGCATTCTGCGGCTGTTGATGGTGCTCTTCACCGTGGTCGGCGTGGGTGGCGCGGTGGCGGCCTACGGCCTGTACCATTCGCTGCAGGCCGACCTGCCGGATTACCGCTGGCTGGCCGATTACCAGCCGCAGCAGATGTCGCGCATCTATGCCGCCGACAGCCAGTTGATGGCCGAGCTTGCCAATGAACGCCGCGTCTTCGTGCCGATCGAGGCGATCCCCGCCCGCCTGCAACAGGCCTTCATCTCGGCCGAGGACCAGCGCTTCCGCGACCATTACGGCGTCGACCCCATGGGCATGGCGCGCGCCGCGCTGGCTTATGCGCAGACCTATGGCCAGGGTCGCCGCATGCAGGGTGCATCCACCATCACCCAGCAGGTTGCCAAGAACATGCTTGTGGGCAGCGACCGCACCGTGCTGCGCAAGGCGCGCGAGGCGCTGCTGGCGCTGCGGCTGGAACGCGCGCCCAGCAAGGAGCGCATCCTGGAGATCTACCTCAACGAGATCTTCCTGGGCGCACAGGCCTATGGCGTGGCGGCGGCGGCGCAGAGCTACTTTAACCACTCGCTGGATGAGCTGACGCTGGCCGAGATGGCCTTCCTGGCCTCGCTGCCCAAGGCGCCCAACAACTACAACCCCGCCCGCTTCCCCGAGCAGGCGCGCATTAGGCGCAACTGGGTGCTGGATCGCATGGTCGATGACGGCGCGATCACCGCCGCCGAGGCCGCGGCCGCCAAGCGCGACCCGGTGCAGGCCCGGCCCACCCGCCGGCCGGACACGGTTCCGGTCGGCCAGCACTTCACGGAGGATGTCCGGCGCGAGCTGATCACCCGCTTCGGCGCCGAGCAGGCGGCGGGCGGCGGGCTGGTGGTGCGCACCTCGCTCGACCCCACACTGCAAGCGGCGGCGGAGAACGCGCTGCGCCAGGGCACGCTGGCCTATGACCGCAGGCGCGGTGGTTGGCGGGGCAGCCTGGGCCGCATCCCCTTCAGCGCGAATGACTGGCAGGCATCGCTGGAGGCGATGACCCGCGCGCCTGGAATCCTGCCAAACTGGCGCCAGGCGGTGGTGCAGTCGGTCACCGCCACCGAGGCGCGGGTCGCCTGGCTGGAGCGTGCCAATCCACGCGCGGCCGCCGAGCCGCGCACCGCCGTGATCGACCTGTCGGACACCCAGTGGGCACGGCCGGTGTTGCCCACGCCGGCGCAGCAGACCTACCGCCTGGGCGCCGCGCCACGCCGGATGAGCGACATCGTCACCCCGGGCGAGGTGGTGCTGGTGGAACCCAACAACCGGCCAGGCCGCGTCTCGCTGCGCCAACTGCCCGAGGTCGAGGCCGCGGTGGTGGCGCTGGACCCGGCGACGGGCCGCATCCTGGCCATGGCCGGCGGCTGGAACTTCGAACGCAGCCAATTCAACCGTGCATCCCAGGCGCAACGCCAGCCCGGCAGCTCCTTCAAGCCCTTTGTCTACCTGACGGCGCTGGAGGAGGGGGTGCCGCCGAACCAGCGCTTCTCCGACACGCCGATCGAGCTGCCGATGGGCAATGGCCAGACCTGGAGGCCGGGCAATTACGGCGGCAATGCCTCGGGCGCCATGGTCACCATGCGCAGCGCGCTGGAACGCAGCCTCAACCTGGTGACGGTGCGCATCGCCCAGCAGGTGACGATGGCGCGGGTGTCGGACACCGCCAACCGCTTCGGCGTCATCAGCAACATGCCGCCCTTCCTGGCGATGAGCCTGGGCGCGGGCGAGACGACTGTGGTGCGAATGGCGTCGGCCTATGCCAGCTTCGTCAATGGCGGGCGGCGGGTCGAGCCCAGCCTGATCGACAGCGTGCAGGACCAGCGCGGCCGGGTGATCTGGCGCGGCGACCAGCGGGTGTGCCAGGGCTGCAATGCGGGCCCGGAGTCGCAGCCGCCGACGCTGACCGAGAATCGCCGGCAGATCGCCGACCCGATCGCGGCATATCAGATCGTCAACATCCTGCAGGGCGCGGTGCAGCGCGGCACCGGCAGCAGGGCGGGCCAGGGCCTGAACCGCCCGGTGGCCGGCAAGACCGGCACGACGGACGACTACAAGGACAACTGGTTCGTCGGCTTCACCCCCGACATCGTGGTGGCAGTGTGGTTCGGCTATGACGAGCCGCGGTCGCTGGGCAACGGCGAAACCGGCGGCACCAACGCCGCGCCCATCTTCCGCGACGTGATGGAGGCGGCCCTGCGTGGCAGCCCGCCGGTGCCGTTCCGCGCGCCGCCCGGCGTGTCGCTGGTGCGGGTGCAGCTGGAGAACGGGCAGAGCATCATGGAGGCGTTCCGCCCCGGCACCGAGACCAGCGCCAATTCGGGCTCCGGCGGCGGCGGGTCGGCGGACCGGGTGGAGAGCGGGCTGGGCGGACTTTACTGAGCCACCCGCGCCCGCACGGCCTCGAGCAGGGGGCGTAGCGGACAGGACAGCGGCCTGGGTAGCGGCCTGGGCATCCGCCACCGCCCCGGCATGTGGATGAGCGGGCTGGCGCAAGCCCGCAGCATATCAAAGGCGCCGCGGGCGATGTTCGTCAGCGAGCGGCGGCGGTCAGTCGCTCTGCGGCGGGATGACGTTGGTGCGCAGCCCCAGCAGCAACACGTCGCGCATCGTCTCGATGCCTTTCAGCCGGATGTCGTCCCAGGCCTCAGGCGTGTGGAAGGCGCTGTGCGGGGTCACCACCAGGCGGCCCTGCAGCCACGGCTCGCGCGCGCGATAAGCGCGCAGCAGGTTCGGCACCGGTTCGACCGGTGGTTCTACGGGGATCACGTCGAGGCCGGCGCCGGCGATGTGGCCGGAGCGCAGCCCGGCTTCCAGCGCGTCCAGGTCCAGTATCGGGCCACGGGCGGTGTTCACCACCACCGCGCCAGCCGGCAGCAGCGCCAGTTCGGCCGTGCCCACCAGCCCGCGCGTGGCTGCAGTGAGCGGTGCATGAATGCTCAGTACATCGGCCTGCGCCATCAGTGCCGCGAGGCTGGGCGCGCGGCGGATGCCCAGGGCACGGTCGGCGCCATTCGGCAGGGCAGGATCGAAGAACACTACATCGAAGCCAAAGGCCTTGGCCCGCAACGCCACCGCGGTGCCGATGCGGCCCAGGCCCAGCACCGCGAAACGCTGCGCCGACATCCGGCGCACCAGCGGCGTGTCGATCACCCCCCAGGCGGCGGGCGGGTCGGCGCGCTGCGTCTCGTGGTGCAGGAACAGGCCGCGCCGTAGCCCAAGCGCCAGGGCCATGGCGTGGTCGGCCACTTCCTCGGTGCCGTAATCGGGGATGTTGCACACCGTGATGCCGCGCCGGGCGCATGCCGCCCTATCCACCCGGTCGTAACCCACGCCCATGCGCAGCACGACGCGCAGCTTGGGGAAGCGCTCCAGCTGTTCGGCCGGCACCGCCAGCCGCAACGTCATCAGCGCATCGGCCTGGGCGCACAGGGTGTCGGGCAATTCGGCCAAGGAGGCACGCGCCTGGCCGCGCAGGATGCGGGCGGCGCCGGCCAGCACCGGCTCTTCGATTAGTTGGTCGGGGTAGAGCCCCTCTGGCTCGACGATGGTCAGCAATGTTCAGCCCCCGGACAGCGATCAGCGACCCATTGCGGGTCGCCCGGGGGCGGCTGTCAATCGGTCAGACGCGTTCGAAACGCAGCCCGCGGGCCCGGGCGCCATCCACCAGCAGCGCCGCCACCGCACCGGCGGTATCGCGCTCCAGCCGCACATCCCACCAGGCATCGTATAGCGCGCCGGGGACGTGGAAACGGGCGAGGCCTGTGGTCAGCCCTTCCGCGCGGAAGGGCCCTGCCTTGGCCAGCGGGCCATCCACACTCCACTCGCCGTCGGCCACCACCCAGGTGGTCGCCACATCGTCGCAGCGGAAGCGCCCGGCACAGTCGAGGGCGATGCGTTCGGCCACCGGCAGCAGCGGCGCGCTGTGGCCGGCATCGGTGTGCAGCACCAGGCCCTCCGGCTTGCGTTCGATGGCGAAGCGGAAGCCGCCACGCAGGGCATGCAGCATGCCATCGGCGCGCGGCCCGAGCGGAAATGCAACGCCATGCTGCCGCGCCATCGGCTTTTCCGCCTCGTCCACCCACAGGTCGAGCGAGGCGCCCGCCTCGGTTCGGAAGGTCCCCTCCAGCCCGGCAAGCTTCGGCATCGCCGGCACCGGGTGCAAGATCGAATCGCCCTCCAGCGCCGCCTCCAGCACCGCGGTGCCCATGGCGCCGGCGCCCAGCCCGCCATGGTTGGCGATGAAGATGACGGTCAGCCGCCGCGCCGGCACCCGCAGGAAGGCGGTCCTGTAGCCCGGCCACAGCCCGCCATGCGACACCAGCTTGAGGCCGCGCCAGACCTCCACCTCCTGCCCGCGCGCATAGGTGTTGGGGGTGCCGTTGGAGAAAGGCTGCATCTCCTGCAGCTGCGATTCGAGCACACCGCCGCCGAGCAGGTTGAGGCTGAGCGCCCGCGCCCATAATGCGAGATCCTCGACCCCCGAGACCATGCCGCCCTCGCCACCCAGCGCGAAGCCGTGCGAAGCGCGGACAAAATCCTCGCCGCGGGGCAGGTAGCCGGTGGCCAACCCCTCCACCGGCACCGCAAGGTCGGGCGTGTGGCGGGTACGCGTCATGCCCAGCGGGCCGAAGATACGGTTCTCAAGGAAGTCAGCCAGGCTGATGCGCGAGACGGCCTCGACGACCTTCCCCAACAACCAGAAATTCGTGTTGGAATAAAGAAAGCGTTCCCCGGCGGCGAAGTTCACCCCCTGGCTGCGGCTGATCGCGGCGTCCATCTGCGCCGCGCCCACGCGATCGCCCAGGTCGACGCCACCGGCACGCAGCAACTCGAACATGTCGCGCAACCCGGCAGTGTTGCGCATCAACTGGTCGAGCGTGACCGTGGCGGCCCAGGCCGGCAGGCCGGGCAGGTGCTTCGCCAGCCGGTCGTCTGGCGCCAGCATGCCCTCGGCCGCCAGCATCAGGATGGCGGTGGTGGTGAACTGCTTGGAGACCGACGCGATGCGAAAGCCGGTCTGCGGCGTGATCGGCTGGTTGAGCTCAATGCTGGCCAGACCCGACTGGCGGCGCAGCAGCAGTTCGCCATCACGCGCCACACCCACGACGGCGCCGGGGCCCTCGGCCAACGGTATCAGCAGCAGGCCTACGCGGCGCTCCAGCCGCAACAGATCCAGATCCCGCATGTGCCTTGCCCCCGTTGGTTAGCTTTAAGCACGGCTGCGGGGGGCATGCCTATGCTGCCGGGAACGCGCGTCGCGCGCCCGGGTGGCCCGCCGGAAAGTGGCGTGGGCGGCGCCTCAGCGTGCCAGCCAGGCATGCAGCAGCACGCCCTCGGCCAGCTTGCCTTGCGGGGTGTAGTCCGTGTCGGCCGGGCCGCCGCGCGATGGGTCGCTGAACCAGCGCCACAACATCACTGCCTCGACACTGGGTCGGTCCAGCCGCCGCAGCCATCGCGCCAACGCCTCGGCCTGCACCCGCTGGTCGGGTGCGCTGGCCCGCTCCTCCACGCTCAGCCCGGGGTTGGCGGCGGCGCCGGCGGCCGAGCGGATGCCAAGCTCCGCCACCCACACCCTCCTGCCCGTGCGCTGCTGCAGCCGGTCCAGCCGTTCGACCTCGCGGCCCATCACCGCGCCCCATTCCTCGGCACGGTCGTCGGCGCCGAGCGGCCGGTACAGGCACAGCCCCACCGCATCGAGCAGCGGCCAGTGCGGAAAGGCCTCCGCATCCTCGGTGTCGGCCGCGACGTAAAGCAGCCGGCCACGGAAGACGGCCCGCACCGCGGCGATTACCTCACGCCATTCCGGCCTGGTGTTGGCGGCGCGGATGGCAGCGCCGACTGACAGCGCCTCCGCCCCTGCCTCCTGCGCGCCGCGCGCCATCGCGACCAGGGCCGTGGTGTAGGCCGCGAACCAGCGGCGCCAACCGGCATCATCGACCATCCGGGCTCCGCCTGGCCTGGCGCCCTCGACCCACAGATGCGGCTTGACCAGCACGCGCAGCCCCAGTTCGCGCGCCTGGCGAATGCCTGGCAGCAAGGCGCTGTCGGGCGTGTCGCTGCCGCGCACGACGTCGGCGCTGCCGGCGGCGGGCTGCCACAGATAGGGGGTGAGCGCCACGCTGTCGGCGCCCAGCGACATCAGCAGCCGCATGGCGCGACGCGCCTCGGCGCCGCCCAGCGGTGCCTGTGCGGTCTGCACGAGGTTGGCGCCGCGCCAGGTCGCGGCAGGCAGGTTGGCCGGGGGGGATTCTACCGGGCGGCGTTGCGCCAGGGCGCCGCCGGGCAACAGCAGCGCGGGCACGGCAGGCAGGTGGCGGCGGATCATACCGCCACCACTACACCGTTCAGGCGGCGGCTTCGACCATCACCAACTCGGCCTCGTCCTCTGCCTCGATACGCAGCTCCGTCTCGTCGCGGATCGCCGCGCCGTCGCGCGGGTTGAGCCGGACGCCGTTGACCGTGACGCTGCCGCGGGCCGGCACCAGATAGGCGACACGACCGGGCGCCAGGCTTTGCACCAGCGTCTGGCCGGGGCTGAGCGTGACCGCCATCACCGCCGCGTCGGCGTTGATGGGGAGCGCGCCACTATCGCCCGCACGGCCGCTGGCCAGCACTTCGAACCCGGCCTCGCGCGCGGCCTTCGGGAAACTCTTCGCGCCCCAGTTCGGTGCCGCGCCGGCGCGGTCGGGCAGGATCCAGATCTGGAAGATGCGGGTGACATCCGCTTCCAGATTGTACTCGCTGTGGGTCACGCCGGTGCCGGCCGACATGATCTGCACGTCGCCCGCCTCGGTGCGGCCCTCATTGCCCATGTTGTCGCGGTGGGTGATGGCGCCGGCCCGCACATAGGTGATGATCTCCATGTCGCGGTGCGGGTGCGGCGGGAAGCCCTGGCCGGGCGCGATCTCGTCATCGTTCCAGACCCGGATGTTGCCCCAGCTCTCGCGCGTGGGCTCCCGGTAGTGGCCGAAGGAAAAGTGGTGCTTTGCCTTCAGCCAGCCAAGGTCGGCGGCGCCGAGGCTGTCGAAGGGGCGGATGTCGATCATGGTCCTGTTCCTGCGCGGCCGGTTTGTGGCTGCGGTGGCAGGTAGTTAGGGCGGGAGGGTGCCCGCCGCCATGCCGCCGGCCGGATCGCAGCCATTGGCCCCGGTGATGATACGCGCCGCCAGCCGGTGCCGGCCGTAATCCGTCGCGCTGACCCGCAGCACACCATGGGCGTCCGTGGCGATGGCGATCAGTCCGCCATCCACCGCATCCTCCCACACCGTCAGCCGCGGGCAGGAAGTGCGCCAGACCTCAATCGCCTCGGCGTAGGTGCGGGGCCGGCGCTCCAGCCATTCCACCAGGTCCAGCATCAGTGATTCGATAATCGGATTCCCAAAGCCAGCGCCCTGCGCCAGGTGAAGCAGGCCCGCGCCGTCTCGACTTTCAAGAGGTGCCACTGGCCCCGCCCGGGCGGGCTAAGCCCTCACCGGCACATCAGCACCGGAATGTCGCTGTTCTCCAGCACATGCCGCGTCACGCCGCCCAGGATCAGCTGGCGTATGCGGCTGTGGCTGTAGGCGCCCATGCACAGCATGTCGGCCCCGTAGTCGCGCACCGCTCCGAGCAGCCCCGCACCCACGTCGCGCGTCATCGGCTTGAACAACCGGGCTTCGGCGCGCAGCCCGTGCCAGTGCAGGTAGCTGAGGATGCCCTCAACCTTCGGCCCGCGGCGCTGATACTCCTCCGCGTAGAGCACCTGGATCGCGTCAGCCTGATGCAGCCATGGCAGGGCCGCGGCCATGGCGGCTGCACTCTCGGCGGTGCCGTTCCAGGCGCAGCTGATGCGGCGGCCGATGGTGGCCGGCGCTCTGCGCGGCGCGATCAGCACCGGCCGGCCAGAATCGAACAGCACCGCATGCAGTGCGTCCGAGGAGGATGCGTCCTCATCCGCCTCGGGGTGCGGCACAACGACCAGGTCGTAGAGGCGGCTCTGCTGCGCCACCACATCCTCCTCACGACCGGCGATGCTTTCGAAGGAGAGAGTGACGCCGTCGACCTTGTGCGCGACCTCGGCACTGTCGGCCAGTGTCACGTCGCCCAGCGCGCCGGACATGCGGTCGAAAAGCGCGCGGACGCGGCCGGCGCGCTCGCCGCTCTCGCGCTCGGTCGCCGCCATCATTTCCTCGATCATGGCGCCCGAAAGGCCCTCGCCCGCCAAAGGCGCCACGTCACGCGCATCGACGCGGACGTGCAGGCAGTGGACATGCGCGTTCCAGACCCGTGCGGTCATTATCGCGGTCGCGATTGCGGCCTCTCCGGCCGCCGTGCCGGTCAGCGGCACGAGCACCCTGCGGAATGCCATTTTCTTGTCTCCCTCGATCCCATTGGGTGAGAATTATGGCGAAGCGGGGGCGGGCACGTCCAGCATCTTGCGCGCGGCGGCTTCGGCACCTGAAGCGGCATCGATACGCGACCATGCGATGTGGCCCGGATCATGCGCCGCGGTCGCGTCAAGCACGGTGATCGTGGCGTCGGACGCATCGCCCGCGCGGGCCGCGATGCGGGCACGCAGCAGGGGCAGCGGCGCGTCGAGCCACAGGCCCACGAACCCCGGGTCCAGCGCGGCAATCGCGTCGCGTTCGGCCGGGCGCAGGAAGACCGCGTCGGCGATGACGGCCTGGCCGGCGGCCAGCGCGATCGTGGCGTCGTGCCTGACCTGCGCGAAGACCGCGTCGCTTTCCGCGGTGCTGTAGCGGGTGCCGGGCAGCGGCGTTTCCGGCGCCACGCCGGCGCGGCGTTTTCGTACTTCGTCGCTGCGCAGCACCAGGGCGCCCGGCGCAGGCCCCAGCCCGGGCGCCAGCGCACGCGCCAGGGTGGATTTACCGGTGCCCTGCAGCCCACCGATGGCAATGAGCCGCGGCGGCGCCGGCGCCAGGTAGGCGAGGGCGGCGGCCAGCAACGGCGCACCGTCCTGGCCGCGGCTGGCGGTGACATGGGCGCGGATCATCGCCCGCATCGAAAACCACAGCGGCATGCCGCGCAGCATCGCCACGTCGCCGCTGCGGGCGATGGTGCGGTTCATCACCCGGTTGGCAGCCGGCCGGCCCCAGCGCTGGTCGAGGTCCATCAGCAGGAAGGCGAGGTCGTAGCCGGTGTCGATGCTGGCCAGGTCCTCGTCGAATTCCAGCGCGTCGAACGGCACCGGTCGGCCGTTCATCAGGCACAGATTGCCCAGGTGCAGGTCGCCATGGCAGCGGCGCTGGAAAGCGCTACGGGCGGCGAGCCAGGGCGCCAGCGCGGCCCGCGTGGCCTCGGCCAGGTCCGCCCAGTGCCGCACCGCCCGGGCCGGCAGGCCGGCGGAAAGTGCTGATTCGACGTTGCCCCGCAGAACCGCGGCCGGATCGCCGGCGCGGCGCAGCGGTGCGGCTCCGTGCATGGCCACCACCGCATCGGCCAAAGCATCCAGCCCGGCGCCATCCAGTGGCGCGCATACGTCGAGGAAAGCATCGGCCGGCAGGCGCGCCATGCGCAGCACCCATTCCAGCACCACCCCTTCGCCGCCCAGAGCGAGGCCCTGCGCGCCACGGGTGACGGGCACCACGTCGAGATACAAGCCCGGCGCATGCGGCGCGTTGAGCTCCAATTCGCGGCGCAGCAGCCGCTCGCGATCGTCCAGCGCGCTGAAGTCGAGAAAGCCCAGCGCCACGGCCTTCTTCATCTTCAGCGCCTCGGTCACGCCCAGGAACACCTTCGAGATGTGCGTTTCCACCACCCCCTGCCCCGTCATGCCGGCGAGGAAGGCGTCCACATCCGTCACGGAAACAGCGCCTCGGTCTCCCAGCCGCCGGCGGCAGCCTTGAACACCCGCCGCTCATGCAGCCGGAAGGGCATGTCGCGCCAGAATTCCATTCGCCGGGGCAGCACCCTCAATCCCGACCAATGCGCCGGGCGGGGCACCTCGCTCACGCCGAACTTCAAGGTGTATTCGGCGACCGCCTTCTCCAGCGCGAACCGGCCTTCCAGCGGGCGGGACTGGCGCGACGCCCAAGCGCCGATGCGGCTGCCGCGGCTGCGCGACTGGTAGTAGGCATCCGCCTCGGCGTCGCTGACTGGCTCCACCTCGCCCTCGACGCGCACGCTGCGGGCCAGGCTTTTCCAGTGGAAGCACAGCGCGGCCTGCGGGTTGGCCGCCAGTTCGCCACCCTTGCGGCTTTCGAGGTTGGTGTAGAAGACAAAGCCGCGGTCATCGACGCCCTTGAGCAACACCATCCGTGCGCTGGGCCGGCCATCGGGCGTGCAGGTCGCCAGGCACATCGCGTTGGGATCGTTCACCTCCGACGCGGTTGCCTCTGCCATCCATTCGGCGAAGAGGGCGTAGGGGTCATCAGCCATGCGAAACATCCCGAAATGAAGCGGGCCTTGCCCGGCTTCCAGCCATGTGCCACCACCAACCACGCCGTTCAACCTTCCAAAAAGCCCCATGCCGGACACAGTCAGCCAAGCAATCATTCCGACCGGGACGCTGATGGCTGGGCGCCGCGGGGTTATCATGGGCGTGGCCAACCACCGCTCCATCGCCTGGGCCATCGCCCAGGCCTGCGCCGCGCAAGGCGCCGAGCTGGCCTTCACCTTCCAGGGCGAGGCACTGGAGAAGCGGGTGCGGCCGCTGGCGGCCTCGGTCGGCTCCTCGCTGGTGCTGCCGTGCGACGTGGGCGACGACGCGCAGATCGATGCGACCTTCGACGCGCTGCGGGCCGAATGGGGCGAACTGGACTTCCTGGTCCACGCCATCGGCTATGCGAACAAGGATTTTTTGCGCGGACGTTTCATCGATACCCCGCGCGACGTGTTCCTGCAGGCGCTGGACATCTCCTGCTACTCCTTCGCCGCCACCGCGCGGCGGGCAGCGGCGATGATGAAGGCCGGCGGGACGATGCTGACCCTGAGCTACCTGGGCGCCGAGCGCTGGGTGCCGCATTACAACGTCATGGGCGTGGCCAAGGCGGCGCTGGAGGCCAGTGTGCGCTACATGGCCGCCGACCTCGGCGACCGGCAGATCCGCGTCAACGCCATCTCGGCCGGGCCGATCAAGACGCTGGCGGCGAGCGGAATCGGCGATTTCAGCTACATCATGAAGTGGAATCAGTACAATTCGCCGATGCGCCGCAACGTGACGCTGGAGGAGGTCGGCGGTTCGGGCATGTACTTCCTCAGCCCGCTCTCGGCCGGCGTGACGGGCGAGGTGCATCACGTGGATTGCGGCTACCACCTGGTAGGCATGAAGCACCCCGACGCGCCGGATTTGACCATCGAGAAGGGCTGACCGGGCCACCCAAGGCAGCCTATCCTGCCTCGCATGCTCACCCGTCGCGGCCTCCCCTGCCTGTTTGCCCCGTTCTTCGCCCCGGCCCGCGCCCAGGCCAGCATGCCGCCGGTGCTCCTGGTTCATGGCAATGGCGACCACGCCGCGTTGTGGCTGACCACGCTGTGGCGCTTCGCCGTCAACGGGCACGAACAGGCGCGCGCCATCAGCCTGCCCGACCCGCTGGCGCGCGGCCACGATGCGACGCCGCAGCCGCATCGCTCCTCCAGCGCCGAGCAGACCGAACGGCTGGCCGCCGAGGTGGCGCGGCTGCGGGCGGAGACCGGGGCGGCGCGGGTGGCGCTGGTCGGCTCCTCGCGCGGCGGTTACCCGATTCGCGATTTCATCGTCCACCAGGGCGGCGCCGCGCAGGTCAGCCACGCCATCACCTGCGGCACCCCCAACCGCGGCGTCTATGACTGGGAGGCCAGCCCGGGCGGCGAGTTCAACGGCCGCGGCCCGTTCCTGCGCCGGCTGAACGGCGGCACCGGCGACGTGGTGGACGGCACTGAATTCCTGACCCTGCGCAGCGACGCGCTGGATCTTTTCGCCCAGCCCGATGGCCGCTTCGTCGGCCGGCCGGGCGTACCCACCGGCATCACCGCCGAGGGGCCGGAGTTGCGCGGTGCCACCAATCTCGTGCTGCCCGGCCTGGACCATCGCGAGGTCGCCTTCCACCCCCGCGCCTTCGCCGAGATCTTCCGCTTCATCGCCGGGCGCGACGCACAGCGGCTGGACATCCCGGCGCAGCCACGCCCGGTGCTGAACGGCCAGGTCACCGGCAGCGAAGCGGGGAGCCCCGGCATCCCTCCGGCCTGGCAGCCGACAAACCGGCCGGTCGCGGGCGTGCGCATCGCGGTCTGGCGGATCGGCGAGGACGGCGGTCGGGTGGCCCGGCTGCATGAAGTCGTCACCGACGCCGGCGGCGTGTGGGGGCCGATGCCGGTGGCTCCCGACTGGCGGCTGGAATGGGAGGTGGCCTTCCCCGGCCGCCCGACCCTGCACCTCTTCGCCGGTCCCTTTCCGCGTGACACCGACGTGTTCCATATCCGCCCGCCCCTGCCGTTGACGGCGGCCGAGCAGGCGGCTGGGGCGGCAGCCGGGGGGGCGGTGCGGCTGACCCGCCCCCGCGGCTACATCGGCGCACCGCGCGACCTGGTGCTGATCGACGGCCAGCGCCCCGGCGGCATCCCCGAAGGCGTGCCCCGCATCACCACCGTCGCCGCCACCCTGCCGGCGGCGCGGCTGGGCACTGGCATCTTGGGGGTGTCCAACACCGAGACGGTGGTGGGCCACGCCGTGCCGGCGTCAGAGAATCGCGTCGCCGTGCTGGAGATGCTGCATTGAGCCCGCCCTGGTTCGTCTTCGACGTCGGCGGCGTGCTGGTCGATGAAACGCGGATGTGGCGCGGCTGGGCGCAGGCGCTGGGGCTGCCCTTCGACACCGTCTGGGATGCCCTGCGGCTGGATATCGCGCAGGGGCTGAGCCATAAGCACACCCTGCAGCGCCTGTGCCCCGGCCAGGACATCATGGCCATCCGCCGAGCCCGCCTTGCGGGGGACGCGCCGTTGGAGACCGACCTCTACCCCGATGTGCGGCCGGCCTTCGCGGCGCTGCGGGCGGCCGGGGCGCGGATCGGCATCGCCGGCAACCAGCCCCTGGAGGCAAAGCCGGCGCTGGAGGCGCTATCGCTGGGCGCCGACTTCATCGCAACCTCAGCCGGATGGGGCGTGCAGAAGCCCGATGCGCGGTTCTTCGCGCAGATCGTCCAGGCATGCGGGGCGCCGCCGGCTGCGCCCACCTATGTCGGCGACCGGGTGGATAACGACGTGCTGCCGGCGCTGGCGGCGGGGATGCGGGCCGCATTCCTGCCG